>JBIJCL010000011.1:0-14111 GCA_044344725.1 Steroidobacteraceae bacterium
CGGCAGGGCGGCGGACCGAAGCGCGTCGCCGCACAGCATGCCAAGGGCAAGCTCACCGCGAGGGAGCGCGTCGAACTGCTGCTGGACGACGGCACTTTCGAAGAGTGGGACATGTTCGTCGAGCATCGCTGCTCGGATTTCGGCATGCAGGATCAAAAAATTCCGGGCGATGGCGTCGTGACGGGTTGCGGATTCATCAACGGCCGCCTCGTATTCGTGTTCAGCCAGGACTTCACGGTTTTCGGTGGCTCTCTCTCCGAAGCGCACGCCCAGAAAATCTGCAAGGTGCTCGACACCGCCATGAAAGTCGGCGCTCCCGTGATCGGTATCAACGATTCCGGTGGCGCTCGCATTCAGGAAGGCGTGGCGTCACTCGGCGGGTATGCCGAAGTGTTCCAGCGCAATGTCACGGCATCGGGTGTCGTGCCGCAAATCAGCCTGATCATGGGGCCGTCTGCGGGTGGTGCGGTTTACAGCCCCGCGCTCACCGACTTCATCTTCATGGTGAAGGACAGCTCCTACATGTTCGTCACGGGCCCCGACGTGGTGAAGACCGTTACGCACGAAGAGGTGACCGCAGAAGACCTCGGCGGCGCAGTCACGCACACGACGCGAAGCGGCGTTGCGGACCTCGCGTTCGACAACGACGTCGAAGCCATCCTGATGTTGCGACGCTTCTTCAATTATTTGCCGGCCAACAACCGGGAAAAGCCACCGATGAGAGAGGCTTTCGATCCGCCCGATCGCGACGACTATTCGCTCGACACGCTCGTGCCGGACAATCCGAACAAGCCTTATGACATGAAGGAGTTGATCGCCAAGGTGGTCGACGACGGCGAGTTCTTCGAACTGCAACCCGAGTACGCGAAGAACATCATCATCGGCTTCGGTCGCATGGATGGTCAGGTGGTAGGCATCGTCGCCAACCAACCGCTCGTGCTCGCCGGCTGCCTCGATATCAAGAGCAGCATCAAGGCCGCGAGATTCGTCCGTTTTTGCGATGCCTTCAACATCGCAGTCGTGACCTTCGTCGATGTCCCGGGCTTCATGCCCGGCACGGCTCAGGAATATGGCGGAATCATCAAGCACGGCGCGAAGTTGCTCTACGCCTATGCCGAGTGCACGGTGCCCAAAGTCACGGTCATCACTCGCAAAGCCTATGGCGGTGCGTATGACGTCATGGCTTCGAAGCATCTTCGCGGCGACATCAACTTCGCTTGGCCGAATGCGGAAATCGCCGTGATGGGTGCGAAAGGCGCGGTGGAGATCATCTTCCGGGAAGAGAAATCCGATCCGGCGAAGCTTGCCGCTCGTGAGGCGGAATATCGCGAGAAGTTCGCAAATCCGTTCATCGCAGGCGCACGCGGTTACATCGACGACGTGATCATGCCGCATGGCACGCGCCGGCGAGTGTGCCGCGCGCTCACAGTGTTGCGCGACAAGAAAATCGAAGAACCGTGGCGCAAGCACGGCAACATTCCGCTTTGATCGCGCGCAGGGAGCCAAAAATGTTCAAGAAAATACTCATTGCCAATCGTGGCGAAATCGCCTGCCGCGTCATCAAGACCGCTCGTCGCATGGGCATCAAGACCGTCGCGGTCTATTCCGAAGCCGACAAGGATGCGCGTCACGTCGAGCTCGCGGACGAGGCCGTCCTCATCGGGCCCGCGCCGTCGCGAGAGTCTTACCTCGTGGCGGATCGCATCATCGCTGCCTGCAAGCAGACGGGCGCCGAGGCGGTACATCCGGGCTACGGATTTTTGTCGGAGAACGCGGAGTTCTCTCGTCGCGTCGAAGAAGAGGGCATCATCTTCATCGGCCCCAAACACGCCTCCATCGCCGCGATGGGCGACAAGATCGCCTCGAAGGAGCTCGCGGCCAAGGCCAAGGTCAACACCATCCCGGGTTGGAACAACCCGATCGAATCCGCCGAGAAGGCGGTGGAGATCGCCAAGAACATCGGGTACCCGGTGATGATCAAGGCGAGCGCGGGCGGAGGCGGGAAGGGGCTTCGCGTCGCGTGGAATGACAAAGACGCGTTCGAAGGATTCAACTCCTGCCGTAACGAAGCCCGCAACAGCTTCGGCGACGATCGGGTCTTCATCGAAAAGTTCGTCGAGGAGCCGCGTCATATCGAGATTCAGGTACTTGGAGATGCGCACGGCAACTGCCTTTATCTTTGGGAGCGCGAGTGCTCGATCCAGCGTCGCCACCAAAAGGTGATCGAAGAAGCCCCGAGCCCCTTCCTCGACGACAAGACACGTAAGGCGATGGGCGAGCAGGCGGTCGCGCTCGCCAAGGCGGTCAATTACCAAAGTGCGGGCACGGTCGAGTTCGTGGTGGGCAAAGACCGCAGTTTTTACTTCCTCGAAATGAACACGCGGCTCCAGGTGGAGCACCCGGTCACGGAGTGCATCACCGGGCTCGATCTCGTCGAGCAGATGATTCGCGTGGCGGCAGGCGAGAAGCTCGGCTTCACGCAAAAAGATATTCGACGCCAAGGCTGGGCTATCGAATGCCGCATCAACGCCGAAGACCCATTCCGCAATTTCTTGCCGTCCACTGGCCGGCTCGTGAAATACCGTCCGCCTGCACAAAACATGGAGGCGGCACATCCGGTCCCGACAGAGGGTGGCGTTCGTGTCGATACGGGTGTGTACGAGGGCGGCGAAATCCCGATGTACTACGACTCGATGATCGCCAAGCTCATCACTTACGGCGCCGATCGCAACGAGGCGATTGCGAAGATGCGCGAGGCGCTCAACGGATTCGTCATCCGCGGAATTTCGAGTAACGTGCCGTTCCAGGCGGCGCTGCTCGCGCACCCACGTTTCGTCGCCGGAGATTTCAATACGGGGTTCATCGCCGAGCAGTTTCCGAAGGGCTTCTCGGCCTCAGCCGTGCCGCACGACGAGCCGGAGTTCCTGTTGTCTCTCGCAGCCATTTCGCATCGGCGCTCGCGCGAGCGAGCTGCGCGCATGACCGGACAACTTCGCCATCGCGAGGTTCGCATCCGTGAAGATTTCATCATCGTGCTACGCGACGAAGC
Source organism: Steroidobacteraceae bacterium (assembly GCA_044344725.1). Taxonomy (GTDB): domain Bacteria; phylum Pseudomonadota; class Gammaproteobacteria; order Steroidobacterales; family Steroidobacteraceae; genus UBA964. Next base: position 3,050 of record JBIJCL010000011.1, read on the forward strand.
GGGGGGACGCGATGAAATCCCGGTCAACGTGCACCCCGTCGGATCGATGTTCAATGTGAGCATCGCGGGTCGGGTCCACGAGGTGTCTTTCGAAGACAATCTGCGCGACATCGCCGTACACGGCTACTTCGATGGTCGACCGTTCTGTGCGCAGATCGAGCGTGTCGGACTCGGATATCGCATCTCCCACAACGGCACGAGCCTGTTCGCCAAGGTGTTCACGCCGCGTCATGCGCAACTCGAAGCCTTGATGCCGTTCAAGGCGCCACCCGATCTGTCCAAGGTCTTGCTGTCACCGATGCCGGGGCTTCTGGTCGATGTCTCGGTTCAGCCGGGACAAACCGTTCGAGCGGGCGAACGTCTTGCCGCCATCGAAGCCATGAAAATGGAGAATATCCTTTTCGCCACGCAGGACTGTGTCGTCTCAGAGGTGCTGGCCAAGAAAGGGGACAGCCTCGCGGTCGATCAGGTCATCATCAAGTTTCAGTGAGAACAGCCGGTAATCTTCGATATGTCGGATTCATCGAAACGACCCTTCCGCGTTCTTGGCATACAGCAGGTGGCCATCGGCGGTCCCGACAAACAGCGACTGCGCACGCTGTGGGTCGACATGCTGGGCCTCGAGGTCACCGGAAACTTCGTCAGCGAACGTGAGAACGTGGACGAAGACATCTGTGCCATGGGACGCGGCGCGATGCGTGTCGAAGTCGATCTGATGCAGCCGCTCGACCCCGAGAAAAAGCCGGCGGTGCACACGACTCCACTCAATCATATTGGTCTCTGGATCGACGATTTACCGAAAGCGGTCGAGTGGCTGACGGCACGAGGCGTACGCTTTGCGCCGGGGGGCATTCGCAAGGGCGCCGCGGGTTACGACATTTGTTTTTTGCACCCGAAATCGAGCGAGGAGTTTCCGATAGCGGGTGAAGGGGTACTCGTGGAACTCGTCCAGGCGCCACCCGAGGTCGTCGCTGCACTCGGTTGAGCGCTGACGCGCGGATCAACTCTTCGCAATTCGATGCAATGCGACGATCAGTGTGCCGGGGCCTCCGTGCACGCCGATCGCAGGCCCCATGTCGGTGAGGGCGCAAAACTCGACGCTGCCCTTGGGGTATTTGGAGACGAGTTCGTCGGCGAGTAGTCGACCTTCTTCCGGACGATCGCCGTGACCCACGAGGATACGCACGGTTTCTTTGGCAGGATCGATACGGTAACGACGAGCGACGAATCGTGCGAAGCGACTGCGTAACTTCAGGGGCCCGATCAGTCCGCCCCCCGCGCTGATACGACCGTCGGGCCAGGTGCGCAAAATCACGTTGAGGGCGAGGAACTTGGCTACTTTGCCGACGATGGCTGGAACACGTCCGCCACGAACGGCGAAATCGATGCTCCCGAGCAGGGCGAAAGTCTGCGTGCTGCCCATCGCAGCCTCTGCCGCCGCGACGACGGTGGGAGCGTCCGCGCCTTTGGCAGCGACTTCTGCTGCAGCGATCGCGACGAGCCCCTGACCGACCGAGGCGTTTCGACTGTCGAGAGCCGCGACGGGTTTTCCTTCGGTGGCGACTCGCTGAGCGGCCTTGATTGCTGCATCCCACGTGCCGCTGTGGCGCGAAGTCAGATTGACCGACACCACTGCGTCGTAATGCGAGGCGAGGAACTCGAACATCCGACGAAAATCACCCGGGGGCGGTTGCGAGGTTTTCGGATGTGCCGTATTCGTGACGAGTTCGCGATAGAACTCGCTCGGCGTCATGCTCACCTTGTCGAGAAAAGAGTGCGTCGCGAAATGGATGCGCACCGGAACGACGTGGATGCCGAGTCGCTCGGCAAATTCTTCCGGAACGTCGGCGCCGGAGTCGACGACCACCGCTACGCGTTGAGTGCGACGATGATGTGCAGCGCTTTGCTGCATGCGCATATCGTCTGCCTTCTGGCCGCTGAGCTCGCCGAAATTCTCGACGATACGAAATATCTGCTCCGGTTCGTCGACATGGATGTGGATCTTGGCTTTCCTTTTGCTGCCACTCACCACGAGACTGGCACCCGAGGCCGAGAGCGTTTCGCGAAGAAGTCGCAGGTCGATGTCTTCGCTCTCCTTGGCGGTGACGAGGCACTCGGTACAGTACCGGTAGTCTTGATCGGCCGAAGGCGCCGCGGAGCCTGCCATGATTTCATCGCCCGCATGCACGGGTGCGACGACGGTGCCGAGCTCGCCGGTGTCGAGAAAGTGCCGCATACCCTCCAGCACTTCCACGAATCCCAGTGCACCGGCATCGACGACGTTTGCGGCGCGCAGTTCCTCGAGTTGATTGCGTGTGGCTTCGAGCGCGGCATTTACTCGCGTGAGTGAATGGGCGAACAAGCTGTGAAAATCAGGTGAACGGGCGGCCTGTGCTTCCGCAGCATCGGCGAATTCGCGCAGCACGGTGAGGATCGTGCCCTCGCGCGGTTGAGAGAGTGCTTCTTTGGCGTAGCTTGCTCCCTTTCGCAGGGCGAGTACGAACTCCCCGATGCTGAGACGCGCAAGATGACCAGCGCCGTCGCCAAGCCCGAGCAGGAACTGCGCAAGGATCGCCCCGGAGTTGCCTCGCGCTCCATCGAGTGCAGCATCGGCAGCGCGTACCAACATGCTTCCAGCGTGGGGCTCTGGCGAGCGATCCAGCGAGGCGAGTACCGCAGACAAGGTTAAAGACATGTTGGTTCCCGTATCGCCGTCCGGCACCGGGAACACGTTGATCTTGTTGATATGGTCAGTTTTTTCGAACAGACGATAGATGCCCGCGCGCAGCAGGTCTGCGAGTTGGATTCCGTCGAGTTCGACCACGTCGTTTTTCATTGAAGATTTACGGCGAACGTATCGTTGCCGTACCGAAGCACGACACCCTCCGGGGTGATGCGCTCTAGAAGCAGTCCTTCTTTGGAAGACTCGCCTTCCTTCAATCGCTGGCCGTTCAGTAATACGAAGCGCATCGAGGGATTGGCATCGTAGACATGCATGTTCAAATCGACGGCGGGCGGATTGGCGCCTCGCGCGAGCAGATCGTCACGCGTGATGAGGCTGCTCGAATCCGATGAGCGGATGGGCGGTGGCGCCGTAGTTGTGGCGGCGGGGGCGGTGGGGGAGCCCTGTGGCAACGAGGATGTCGTAGTCGGAGGAGCAGCCGGCGTAATCGAGACGGTTGATGGCGCAACGAGCGCGACCGGCGTGTCGGATTCGGTGGCGGTGGTTCGTAGCAACAAGAAAGCGACGATCAACAGATTGATGGCGAGCAGCGCGATGAGCACCATCGCCCAGACGGGCAACCGTTGCCGCTGCGCCGCGATCCGGTGTGAGAACACGGCCGGATGGTCCTGGCGCAGTCGCGAATTCTCAGATTTTCGCAGTGCGTCGAGAATGAAAGACATGATGAAGCATGCCGCCGAAGTCGGCGGAGGTCCCCCTTTTTGCGGAGTATTGCACGGTCGGGACTCCGACGGGCATAGTCTCCGCCATCGTGTACGGACTTTGGCAGCGCCAGTCGATCGACGACCTTCAACCCGGCACTTTGCCACCCCGTGTCGAGGGCGTGGCGTTTTGGTTCGCACAACTCAGTGATTTTCGTGATTCGTTGTCCAGCTCTGCTGACATCGCTCTGAGCCCCACAGAACTCGAGCGGGCGCAACGGATGTCCGCCGAAGCGGTCCGCTTGGCCTATCTCACTTCTTGCGTACTGCTTCGGCGCACATTGAGCGCCTATCTAGGGATAGCTCCGGCCGCGATCCCGCTCGTCCGTGGCGAACACGGCAAACCCGTGCTCGCCGATCCATCCGCCTTCCACGGTCTTCACTTCAATCTCAGTCATGGCGGAGATGCGTGGTTGTGTGGCATCTCGAGCGATCGGGAAATCGGTGTCGACGTCGAGACCCGGCGTCAGGTGCCGAGCGCCGAGCGTCTTGCGACCCGAGTGCTGTCGGGTGCTGAACGCGCGGCGCTATCCGCTATCGAACCCTCTGACGCAGCGACGAGAGATGCGGCGTTCCTTCGATGCTGGACACGCAAGGAAGCCGTGCTAAAGGCCGCTGGAAGCGGCTTCTCCTGGGCAGCTCGCGAGATCGAGGTCGGTATAGAGCCGGATTTCCGTCGCGCGTCGCTTCCGCAGAAACCGGGTTTTGAAGCCGGTGTCTGGTCGATCGACTTGCCCGCCGCGGGTTTCGCAGCCGCTGCGGTGATCGGCTCCGGTACGCTGTCACAACCCTCTGCGATCATGACTCGACTTTCTCCATGAGTGGGCGACACCCATTCTTTGATCGAGCCGTCGTGGCCGCTGTAGTCGTGGCAGGGATCGCGATCGTGCTCACACTGACGGGCGATGCGATGCGTGAGAACCTTCAATGGACGCGCTCAGGTTTACAGCAGGGTGAGTGGTGGCGACTCTTCACCGCGCATGTGGTGCATCTGAATATTTTTCATGCGCTGCTCAACGCTCTCGCATTGGTATTGATCGCTGTACTATTCGGCCGCGCCTTCACGCTCGCTCGCCATGGCCTGCACGCCTTCATCGGCATACTACTCATCGATGCCGGGTTGTTTTGGCTCGCAGATGTCGAGTGGTACGTCGGCTTGTCGGGACTGCTGCATGCCTTGGCCGCCGCCGCGGTCGTTCGTCTCATAATCGATCGTCACGATCGAGTCGCATGGGGTGTCGCGATGTTCGGCCTCGGAAAACTGGTGTATGAAAATACCCTAGGCGCGATGCCTTTCTCGGGGCGCGAGGCGCTCGTCGTCACCGACGCTCATCTCTTCGGCGTCTTGATCGGCATGGTTTTGGGACTCGTCCCTTCCGCGCGCCCTCTTCAAGATAACGCTTAGCGGTCTCGTTTGAGCAAGCTCGCGCGACCCACTGCAGCGCCTCCGAACTTTTCGCGAATTGCATCGAGCGTTGCATCGAGCTTCTCGTTTTGCTGACGCTCTGGCTCGGCGAACAGATCCGATTGAACCTCGCCGTAGAACTCTGAGCTCGAGACGCCAAGCAACCGAATACGTGGTCGAGGCTGCGTTGCGACCCATCCGTCGAAGAGCGCCAAGGCTCGCTCCGCGATCACACGACTTTCGCAGGTAGGCGTCGTGAGCGTGCACTGGCGTGTCACCGTCGTGAAATCGTGCGAGCGTATCTTGATGCCGAGGCATGCGGCCTTCAGGTCTTTTGCCCGCAGCCGTGCGGCAACCTTGTCGGCAAGCGCCGATAGCTCGGTTTTCATCAGGTCGATATCACGCAGATCCTCGCCGAAGGTGCGTTCGTTACTGACCGACTTCTCGTCATGGTCCGGCTCGACTTCCCGGTCATCGATTCCGGAAGCCCGTGCACGCCAGCTCTGCCAGTGTTTACCGAAAAGCGCCCTCAGCCGCTCTTCGTCGGCATGCCTCAGCTCGCCGAGCGTCGCGAGGCCTGAAGCGAATACTCGTTCGCCGAGTTTTCGTCCGAGACCAGGCAGTCGATGGACGGGCAACGGATCGAGTACGTCGTGGATCCTGTCCTTGTCCACGATGGTGAGCCCATCGGGCTTGTGCAGGTCGGACGCGATCTTGGCGACGAGCTTGTTCGAGGCGACACCCACCGACGCGGTGAGCGAGGTGACCTCGTGTATGCGCCGCTTGATGTCCTGCGCGATACGTACCGCGTCACCCTTGAGCGCTCGGCTGCCCGTGACGTCGAGATACGCTTCATCGAGGGAGAGGCCTTCGACGAGCGGGGTGAACTCGTTGAAAACCGAGAACACCTGCTCCGATACCTCGGCATACCGGGACATTCTTGGCCGAACGCACACCGCGTCGGGACACAACGCCAAGGCCCGCCGGATCGGCATGGCCGATCGCACGCCGAATTTCCGAACCTCGTAGCTGGCCGCGGCGACGACGCCGCGCCCGCTCACACCACCGACGATGAGTGGTTTTCCGCGTAGCTCCGGGTGATCCCGCTGTTCGACAGACGCGTAGAACGCATCCATGTCGACATGGAGGATCGCTCGATCACCCTCGGATCTCACACGAACAGTTCGGCTTGTTCCTGATTCGGAAGATCGATACGCGGGCGCGGCTTACCGTTGGTACCGAGCTCGTGCGGCGCGAAGTCGTCGACGTTGATGAGTTCCATGACCTTGCGATCATAGGAACGCAGCCATCCGGCTTCTTCCGTGGAAAGCAGCCCAGTGCGCTCACCCTCGTCGATTTGCCCCGGCAGATCGAGTGCGGTGATGCGTCCTGTTTTGACGCCCTCGACGCGCAGCCGCTTCTCTAGCGACTCGGCGCGGTCGGCCATCTCCAGCACCTCTTGCAACAAGCCGAGCGCGTTGCCGGCTTCGATGCGTCGGTAGACCGGATAGCACAGGCGATCGCGCACGTCGGTCGGTGACAGCACGAGTTCGGAGAGTTTGCGGCCAAGTCGATCATCGGGCGCGGAGTACTGCAGGCCGCGCGGGAAAATCAGCAGACGCATCACGCTCGCAAGGAACGGGTTCGGGAAGTTGCGCAGGAACCCATGCAGTTGCTCCTGGGCTTTATAGAGAAGATTACGACACGCCCACTCTACGAGCGGGAAATCCTCGGGGCGACGACCCTGATTCTCGTAGTGTTTGAGCACCATGGAGGCGAGATACATGCAGGACAGCACGTCACCGAGTCGCGCAGAGAGATTCTCTTTTTTCTTGAGATAGCCACCTAGGCTCAGCATCGCCACATCGACGGCGAAAGCGAAGCTCGCCGAAAAGCGCACGATGTGTTGGTAGTAACGCGCGACGGGACCCTCGACGGGCACGGCGGTGAAGCGTGCATTCGTCATGGCCATGACGAGTGAACGTACGGCGTTGCTCAGGGTGAAGCCGACATGCCCGAACAAAGCGCTGTCGAAATCCTTGACGCCCTGTGCACGGTTCGGGTTCCGGGCGGCTTCCATTTCCTTGAGAACATAAGGATGACAGCGGATCGCACCCTGGCCGAAGATGATGAGGCTGCGCGTGAGGATATTCGCGCCCTCGACGGTGATGGCGACCGGTACCACTTGATAGCCGCGACCGAGGTAATTGCGAGGGCCGAGGCAAATACCCTTGCCGCCATGAATGTCCATCGCGTCGTTCGCGATCTGACGACTCATTTCGGTGACGTGGTACTTCAGCATCGCCGAGGGCACCGAGGGACGCTCGCCGCCATCGATGGCACCTGCGGTGACCGAGCGCGCGGCGTCCATGGTGTAGGTGAGGCCCACCATCTTGGCGAGTACGCTCTCGACTCCCTCGAACTTGCCGACGGGCATGTTGAACTGTCGACGGATACGCGCATACGCGCCCGTCGCAAATACGGCGGCCTTGCCTCCGCCCGTGCCGCTCGAAGGCAGCGAGATGCATCGTCCGACGGAGAGTTGCTCGACGAGCATCCTCCAGCCCTGTCCGGCCATTTTCGGACCACCGATGATGTAGTCGAGCGGAACGAAAACGTCCGTACCTTTGATCGGGCCGTTTTGGAACGGCACGTTGAGCGGAAAGTGACGACGTCCGATGTTGATGCCCGGCGTCTCTCGCGGGATCAAGGCGCAGGTGATTCCGATGTCCGTCGTACTGCCGAGCAAGCGCTCTGGATCGAACATCCGGAAAGCCAAGCCGATGACGGTGGCGACCGGTGCCAGCGTGATGTAGCGCTTCGAGAAATTGAGTTTCAGACCGATGATTTCACGGCCTTGCCACATGCCGCGACAAACCACGCCGGAGTCCGGAAGCGATGCGGCATCGGAGCCTGCGCGCGGTCCCGTGAGTGCGAAACAGGGGATGTCTTCACCGCTTGCGAGTCGAGGCAGGTAATAAGTCTTTTGTTCCTCTGTTCCGTAATGCTGCAGAAGTTCGCCTGGGCCGAGAGAGTTGGGAACCGCGACCGTGGACGACACGACCGAGCTTCGACTCGAAAGTTTGGCGAGCACGCAAGAATGTGCATACGCCGAAAATTCGAGACCGCCATATTTCTTTGCGATGATCATCGCAAAGAAACCTTTGCGCTTGAGGAAGTCCCAGATCTCGGGCGGCATGTCGCCACGACGATGAGTGATGTCGAAGTCGTCGATCATGCGACAGAGCTCTTCGCATGGTCCGTCCAAGAAGGCCTGCTCCTCCGCCGTGAGCGTCGGTGCCTTTGCACTGAGCAGCTTCGACCAGTCCGGTTTTCCGGTGAACAACTGACCGTCCCACCATACCGTGCCGGCTTCGAGCGCTTCGCGCTCGGTCGTCGACATCGCCGGAAGCATCCGCCGGTAGATTTTCATGAACGGACGCGTCACCCACTTTTGACGCAGGGGCGTGATGTTGAGGAGTGCGAGACCGGCGAACAGCAGCCAAAGAAATCCTTTCCAGATGCCTGCAGGCTCACCGATGGCCGAGTAGGCGACGAGCAGCACACCGAAGGTGATGGTGTAGGCGAGCAAGCTCAGTCGCTTGTATGCGAGATAGAGCAGTGCGGTGACAAATAGGATCGCGATGACGCCGCCCTTGAGCGTCAGGGCCAGTCCTGCGAGGACGAGCAAGGCGAGGGCAATGAGGATGTGGGTCATGCAGAGAAGACTACTGCATGCCCAATCCTTCTATAAAGAGCGGCGTCACGCCGCCCGAGGCCAACCCCGATATCAACCGAGGAGGTCTTTGACTCCGTCCCGCTCCTCCAGGAGTTCCTGGTGAGTGGCATCCATGCGCTTGCGGCTGAATTCGTCGATGGCGAGGCCTTGCACGATTTCGTATTGACCGCCTCGGCAGACCACGGGGTACGAATAGATCACGCCCTCGGGGATGCCGTAGCTGCCGTCCGAGGGGATGCCCATCGATACCCAATCACCTTGGGCCGATCCCCGGAACCAGTCGCGGATATGGTCGATGGCGGCAGAGCCCGCTGAGGCAGCCGACGAGGCGCCGCGCGCCTTGATGATGGCGGCACCGCGCTGCTGCACGGTGGGGATGAAGGTTTTCTCGATCCAATCGGCATCGACGAGACCGCGAGCGGGCTGGCCTTTGACGAAGCAGTGGTTGATGTCCGGGTACTGCGTCGCCGAGTGGTTTCCCCAGATGATCATTTTCTGGATGTCGTTCACATGGCTGCCCGTCTTCTCGGCCAACTGCGACAGGGCGCGGTTATGGTCGAGGCGCGTCATCGCCGTGAAGCTCTGAGGCTTGAGCGAGGGCGCGTTCTTCATGGCGATCAACGCGTTGGTATTCGCGGGATTGCCGACGACGAGCACGCGGATGTCGCGGGCGGCGACCTCGTTCAGCGCCTTGCCTTGGGCGGAAAAGATCTGCGCATTGGCCAGCAGCAGGTCTTTGCGTTCCATTCCGGGGCCGCGCGGACGGGCGCCGACGAGCAACGCCGCGTGGCAGTCCTTGAAGGCCACGCGCGCATCGTCGGTCGCGACCACTTTGTTCAGCGTCGGGAACGCACAATCGTTGAGTTCCATCACCACGCCCTGCAGGGTGGGCAGGGCTGGCGTGATCTCGAGAAGATGCAGATTGACCGGTTGGTCGGGGCCGAGCATGGCTCCTGAGGCGACACGGAAGGCGAGCGCGTAGCCGATCTGGCCAGCGGCACCCGTGATGGCGACGTTCAAAGGCTGCTTCATCTCGAGAGTCTCCAAGGAAACGAGTTGTTTTCGGGCGCGAATTCTACGGTATCCCCTCCGCGAGAGCGCCTCTTCCAGAATCGCTTGACTCCGTTATGGTGTTGTAGTTATATATAACACTAGAAGGAATAGTCAGGAGGAAGTAACGTGAGCACATGTCCCATCAACCAGGTTTCCCCGGATTTGGCCCCAATCGTCGCGGCCGTCTCGATAGCCACCGTGCTGACCTTCAGTTTTTTCTGGGGTCTGATCGAGGCTTCCGGCTACCTCTGACCGAGTAAGCCCCGGAGCACCGCGCATGGATCTGCAATGGACCGATAACGCCCCGATCTACCGCCAGCTCCGCGATCGCGTGGTGGCGATGATCCTCGAGGGCGTTTTGAAGGAGGGCGACCCTTTGCCCTCCGTTCGCAACGTTGCTGCGGAGTTCCGGATCAATCCACTCACTGTCCTCAAGGCCTACCAGGCGCTCGCCGACGAACAGCTCGTCGAGAAGCGTCGAGGGCGCGGCATGTTCGTCAACGTCGGCGCCCGCGAAACCTTGCTCAAAGATGAGCGAGGCCGGTTCCTCCGCGACGAGTGGCCGCGAACCCGCGCGACCATCGAACGGTTGGGCTTCACGGTGGACGAACTCATGTCCACAGGAAAACAAAAATGACTGACCCAGTCATCGTTGCCAAAGATTTACGCAAGAGCTACGGGAAGCAAACCGTCGCCCTCGATGGCGCCAGTTTCACTGTCGGCCGCGGTCGGATCGTCGGCCTCATGGGGCCGAACGGCGCAGGGAAGACTACGGCACTCAAGGCGATTCTCGGTTTGACGCCGTTCGAAGGGCAGCTCGACGTGCTCGGTCGCGATCCACGACGCGAGCGTGACAGTCTCATGCAGGACGTCTGTTTCATCGCCGACGTCGCAGTACTGCCCAAGTGGCTCCGCGTGAATGACGCCATCGACTACGTTGGGGGCGTACATCCCCGGTTCGACAGAGCGCGCGCCGATGCCGTGTTGGCGCGTACCGAGATTCGGCGACGCAGCAAAGTCGGCGAGCTCTCGAAGGGCATGATCACCCAACTGCATCTGGCGCTCATCATGGCGATCGATGCCAAGCTGCTCGTCCTCGACGAACCGACACTTGGTCTGGATCTTCTCTATCGACGCGCTTTCTACGAGGCTTTGCTCAACGATTATTTCGATCACGAGCGAACGATCCTCGTCACGACGCATCAGGTCGAGGAAGTCGAGCATCTGCTCACCGACGTGCTGCTCATCAACCATGGCCGAATCGTGCTCGATACCTCCATCGAAGATCTCGCGACTCGATTCGTCCAGCTGATCGCCAATAACGACTCGCTCGAGGCTGCGCGCAAGCTCGGTCCGATATACGAACGCGAAGTGTTCGGCCGAACCGCATTCGTATTCGAGGGGCGTAGCACCGAAGAGCT
>JBIJCL010000104.1:0-6499 GCA_044344725.1 Steroidobacteraceae bacterium
GAGCACACCCTCGAGACCTCGACCGACTTCGATACGCAGTGCTCGATCCTCGACGGCGATGATGAGCAACGCGCCATCATCGACGCCCTTGCGACCCAGCTTCCAAGCGTCGACGACACGAATCGAATACTGCTCGATCTCTTCAGGCGTCGTACTGGCCACGGTGAGCACGGCGATCTGCGCACCCTTTCGTGCTTCGAAGCTCGCCAGCTTTTCTTCGAGTGCTGCTTCCTGGTCTGCCGGAAGGATGTCCGCCGCATCCGTCACCCTTCGCTCGAGCGAGGGGATGGGCTGCAATCCCTGCGCCGCAGCGACCCAGGGGATCGCCGCGACGAGTAAGACCAGAAGCAGACCTACGCGACGCATGTCGAGAAGCGTCGGAGTCAGGGCGTCGGATTACCGAAATCGACGGTGGGTGCCGCCGAGATGGCCGCTTCGTTCTCGACGGTGAAGTTCGGCTTCACGTCGTAACCGAAGACCATCGCCGTGAGGTTGGACGGGAATTTTCGGATCGTCCCGTTGTAATCCTGCACGGCCGCGATATAGCGGTTGCGAGCCACGGCGATGCGGTTCTCGGTACCCTCGAGCTGAGCCTGCAGATCGCGGAAGTTTTGATCCGACTTCAGTTGAGGATAGTTCTCGGTGACCATCAACAAGCTCTTGAGCGCCTGCGTCAGCTCACCCTGCGCCGCCTGATATTTTTGCAATGCCGCCGGATCGTTCACGAGCTCAGGGGTCACCTGGATCGACGTCGCCCGAGCACGCGCCTCGGTGACGCCGACGAGTACCTTTTCCTCCTGCGCCGCAAAACCTTTGACGGTATTGACGAGGTTCGGAATGAGATCGGCACGCCGCTGATACTGGTTGACCACCTCGGACCACGACGCCTTGATGGCTTCGTCTTGAGTCTGGATGGTGTTGTAACCGCATCCCGACAGACCGAGCGTCGTCAGCAGCATCAGCACAGCAAATAACTTTTTCATGAGAACACCTCCAATCACGGCGTTACCGCAACGCCCGTTGATCACCAAATTTTCACGCGCTCGGTCGGCTCACGGTACAGCCGATCACCCGGTTTGACCCCGAACGCTTCGTAAAATTCCGTCATGTTGGCGACGACACCGTTACAGCGATACTCGCTCGGACTGTGCGAGTCGGTCACCAGACGCACACGCAACTCATCGTCGCGATATTTACGACGCCAGATCTGCGCCCAACCGAGGAAGAAACGCTGAGGACCCGTGAAACCGTCGATCACCGGGGCGGGTTTGCCGCCGAGCGAGAGCGTGTAGGCGCGGTAGGCCACTGCGAGCCCCGACAGGTCGCCGATGTTCTCGCCGAGGGTGAGATCGCCGTTGATCGAACGATCGTCGATCGGCTTGAACGCGCTGTACTGCGCCGAGAGCTTCCCCGCACGCTCGCGGAAACGGACGTTGTCGTCGAAGGTCCACCAATCGCGCAGATTACCTTCGCCGTCGTAGCGACGTCCCGAGTCGTCGAATCCGTGACTGATCTCGTGGCCGATCACGCCGCCGATACCACCATAGTTCACGGCGTCGTCGACGTTTGGATCAAAGAAAGGCGGTCGCAGGATCGCCGCCGGAAAGACGATCTCGTTCATCGGCGGGCTGTAGTAGGCATTGACGGTCTGCGGTGTCATCCCCCACTCGGTGCGATCGACCGGCTTGCCGAGACGATCCATCTGCCGACGAAATTCGAATTCATTGACGCGGCGGAGGTTTCCGAGCAAGTCGTCAGCCCGTACCTCGAGCCGACCGTAGTCGCGCCACTTGTCGGGATACCCGACCTTCACCGAGAACGCGGCAAGCTTGCGCTTCGCCTCCTCCTTGGTTTGCGGACCCATCCACTCGAGCGAGTCGATCGACTGCTCGAATGCCACCCGCAGGTTCGCAACGAGCTCGCGGATACGAGTGCGGGCCTCGGGCGGGAAGGTACGCTCTACATAAAGTCGGCCCGCAATTTCACCGATCGATCGGTCGATGAGCGTCAGTGATCGACGCCATCGCGGCTGCTGAGCCTGTACGCCACGCAGAGCGCGCTCGCGGAAATCGAAGCGCGCCGTATCGTAGGCTTCGGGCAGGAAAGACGCGTTGGCATCGAGCAAGCGGAATCGAAAGTACTCGCGCCATGTCGCCACAGGGGTCGCGCGCACGAGCTCGCCGAGCTGCTTCACGTACGTCGGCTGACGGATGTCGAACTCCGTGATCGCGCTCGCCTCGGGCCCCATTCCATCGACGAACGCCTTCCAACCGAATGCCGGCATGGCGACCGTCGCATCGGCGATCGTGGTCCGGTTATAGGTCTTCACCGGATCGCGATTCTCGACTCGCGTCCAGTGCAAGCGGGCGATCGCGGTCTCGAGCGCTACGATACGTGCCGCTACAGCACCCGACTCGGGCGTGCCCGACAGCGACAGAAGCTTCTCCGCATACACCGCGAGATCCGCGCGTGCTTTTGCGTTACGCGCATCATCGGCGAGGTAGTACTCGCGATCGGGCATGGTCAGCCCGCTTTGCGACAAACCCGGAATGTATCGGGTGGACTGCCGACGATCCTGACCGACGTACGCGCCGATCGGCGCGCCGATGCCAAGACGCTGCGCTCGCCCGAAGAACGCGAACACGTCGTCGTAGGACGCGAGCGAAGCAATGCGCGTGAGCTCCGATTCGAGCGGTGAGATACCTCGCGCCTCGATGGCCTTCGTGTCCATGAAAGCGCTGTAAAAATCACCGAGCTTCTGGGCATCGGAACCGGGAGCGCGCTTCGGATCGGCAGCTGCGGATTCGACGAGTTCGCGCAGGGTCGCGAGCGCATCGTCCTCGAGCTTGCTGAACGTCCCATAGTTCGAACGGTCCGCCGGAATCTCGGTGCGCTCGAGCCAGGTGCCGCCCGCGAAACGATACAAGTCGTCTTGCGGACGAACGCTGCGATCGAACCCCTCGAGATCGAGCCCGGACCGCAGCGACGAAGCGCCCGCCGGGACCGGCACTGCGGCGGCCGAGTCGGCCGCAAACGAGTCGGAGGCGAAGCTGATGCTCGCCGCCGCGACCATCGAAAAAACACACAGACGGATGTTCATGCGCGATATCCTGAAATTGGGTGATCCCTTGTGGGGCCCAAGATTACCGCGTCCCGCCTCGCCGCGGACACCGCGCACCATTATCCTTGTGCCGAATCATGTCCCGTTACCGGCCTCCAACGACCCCAGGCTCCAAATTCATCACGAAGGAGGGCCACGCCCGCCTGACTGCCGAACTCGACCAGTTATGGCGGATCGAGCGGCCGCAAGTCACTCAGGCGGTGAGCGAAGCGGCCGCTCAGGGCGATCGCTCCGAGAACGCTGAGTACACCTACGGCAAGCGTCGCCTGCGAGAGATCGATCGGCGCGTCAGGTTCTTGAGAAAACGCCTCGACAGCATGGTCGTCGTCGAGCGACCGCCCGATGACCTCCGGCGGGTATTCTTTGGTGCGTGGGTCACGTTGGAGGACGACTCGGGCGAAATCGTAAGGCACCGCATCGTCGGTCCTGACGAGTTCGACCTCGCACCCGGCTACATCAGCATGGATGCGCCCCTTGCACGGGCGTTACTCGGAAAGCGGCTCGACGACGAAGTGACCGTCTCGACGCCGTCCGGCGAGCGGATCTGGCTCATCACCGAGATCCGCTACACCTGACAGCCGAGCCCTCGAGGCCTCAGACCCTGACGTTCTTGAACTGCCAGGGATCGTCGCGATCGATGTCCTCCAAGAACAAACTCTCGCGACCGACGAGGGGATTCCAACCGGTGTACTCGCCCACCACCGGACCGAGATACGGTTTGCAAATTTCGAGATTGCGACGGAAATCCATTTCGTCGGGCTCGGTGATGCCGCGGTTCGGATTCTCCATGGCCCAGATCACGCCCGAGAGCAACGCGACCGTCACCTGCAAACTCGTCGCACTGTTGTGCGGGCAAAGCTCCCGCGCCTCGTCGATGGACAGTTGCGATCCGTACCAATAGGCATTGCGTGAGTGGCCCGCCAACAGCACGCCAAGCTCGTCGATGCCACCGGAGGAAATCTCGTTCAGCATGATGCGCTGCTGCGACTGCATCACGTAGTTTCGGCCGGCGAGTTCGTGCACCGAGAGGACGGCATCGTCACACGGGTGATAGGAGTAATGGACCGTCGGTCGGTAGAGAACTTTGTCTCCGTCTTTCACCGTGAGGTAATCGGCGATTGAGATCGATTCGCCATGCGTGATCGCAAAGCCGTGGAAGTGCCCTGCTTTCGGCGTCCACGTACGCACGCGCGTTGCAGCGCCCGGCTGAGTCAAAAAAATCGCCGCTCCACTGCCAACCTCGTGACGCTGTCCGTCTTTCGGGAAATGCTTCTCGTGAGAGCCCCAGCCAAGCTCGCAGGGCTGGCATCCTTCGCTCACGAACCCGTCACATGACCACGTATTGACGAACTCGCCGGGTCGCTTGCGCACCGGACTCACTTGCGTATCGCGCTCGGAGATGTGGATGACCTTGATACCGAGAATGTGCGCGAGCTTCGCCCACTGCTCGCGGGTCTGCGGATCGCCCGCCGCCACACCGGTATCGGCAGCGATATTGAGCATGGCCTGCTTGACGAAGTGCGACACCATGCCCGGATTGGCGCCGTGCGTGATGACGGCGGTCGGCCCCTGCTCTCGACCTGCGCGCAAGGCGAGAGCCTTCTCGCGCAGCACGTAGTTGGTGCGGTCGCGAACGGGCGTGTTTTTGTCGGTGTAGCCACCGGCCCAAGGCTCGATGCAGGTGTCGATGTACAGCGCGCCGCGAGCCTGGCAAAACTCGATCAGCGCCAAAGAGGACACATCGACCGAAACGTTGATCAGGAAATCGCCTTTCGCCACGAGGGGCCCGAGAGTGCTCTCGAGGTTTGAAGGCAAGATCGGATTGACGATGAACTTCACGCCGTAATGCACGGCGACTTCCGCGCCGCGCTCGTCGGCCGACACGATGGTGATTCGATCGGCGCTCGTACCGACATGGCGCAAGATCAAGGGCAGTACGCCCTGTCCGATGCTGCCGAAACCGACAAACACGATGCGCCCCGGGAAATTCACGTGAACCTTGTGCTCGCTCATGATTTTTTTATGCTGACTCCCTGATGTTAAGCCGCACGCCAGTGCGGCGGAAAAGTGCGATCGTAACCCGGCAGCGCCTCGATGCGCGCCAACCAACGACCGAGCGCCGGGTAATTCACCTCGATCGGCAGGAAGCGCCGAGCGAGATCTTCTGCGCCGGGGCGCGCGAGCGCGCGACGCAACAACTGAATGGACGGGAATATCACCATGTCGATGGCGCTGTAATCCTCACCGACGATCCAGTCGAATCGCGACACGCGCATCTCGATCGTACGTGCCTCTCGAGCCACCGCATGCATTGCATCGGTCAACGCGTCTTCGCCGAGCGGCGGCTCGTCGACCGGATTCGATGCACCGCCGAGCAAGCTTCGGCAGATGCCCATGATATGAGGCTCGGTGTACGCCTGGAATTCTTCGATCACCCGGACGATCACCGCTGCCTCTTCGGGCGAGCGTCCGAAAATCGGCGGGTCCGGGTACTTGCGGTCGAGGTAATAGAGAATCGCGACGGATTCGAACACCACATAATCGTCGTGTTTCAGAACGGGAAGTCGACCACGGGGGTTCATCGCCAACATCTGGGGCGATTTGTGCTCCTGAAACGCCAGCTGGAGAAGATGGCTGTTGTAGGCGAGGCGCTTGTGCTCCAGCGCCAGCAATACCCGCCAGGAGTAGGCGCTGCCGCTGGCCCACCAGAGGTCGATGGACATGGGCCGGGATTGTAACGGCAACCTCTCCGCCGGAGAATTCGATCTCGACCCAGCTGGTAACCCCACCCGGTCTCGAACGCCCCGTCCTCGAGGATCGTTTTCATGCGTTTCACCACCCTCATCGATGTCGACTCGCTCGCCGCAAATCTCCGTGCGCCAGGATGGGTCGTACTCGACTGCCGATTCGAGCTCGGCAAACCCTCTGCCGGCGAAGCCGCCTATGTGGCCGGGCATATCCCGGGCGCCCAGTACGCTCACCTCGATCGCGACCTTGCCGGCTCGGTCGGTCCGACCACCGGTCGGCACCCCCTGCCCGACCCAGCGCTTTTCGCCGCGAAGGCGAGCGCCTGGGGGATCAGTGCCGATTCGCAAATCGTGGTCTACGACCAGGGAAACAGTTTCTTCGCCGCTCGGGCGTGGTGGGTGTTTCGCTGGTTGGGCCACGAGGCCGTTGCGGTGCTCGATGGCGGTCTCTCGGCATGGCAGCAAGCAAATCGCCCCACCGACTCGAGTGCTCCCGAGGTAACGGCGCAGCACTTCATCGCGCGTCCGAACAATGAATTCGTCATCGATACCGATCAGGTCCTGCAGTCGGTGCGCGCGGGAGCCTATGCATCAGGCGCGCGGCGTCTGATCGACGCGCGCGGTGCCGACC
>JBIJCL010000105.1:0-6490 GCA_044344725.1 Steroidobacteraceae bacterium
CGTCCCCGCGAGCGGACAATCGATCGGGGATTTGCAGAAGCTCGCCGCGGGTGCAGTGTTCAAAGATTGCGCAGACTGTCCCGAGATGGTGGTGATTCCATCTGGAAAATTCGAAATGGGCTTGGCCGATTTCCGCAAAGCGCGGCGACCGACGGAAGGCCCGGCGCGTGAAGTGTCGATCCCAGGCACGTTTGCGATCGGCAAAACCGAAGTGACCTGGAGCCAGTACGCCCGCTTCGTTCGCGAGACGAGTCGTACCGGCGGCATGGGCTGCGACACCTACAACGCCAAGCGCTTCAGGACGAACGCCCAAGCGGCCTGGAACAGCCCTGGCTTTCCACAGACCGAAAATGATCCGGTGGTGTGCGTGAGCTGGGACGACGCGAAGGCGTACGCAGAATGGCTGGGCGTGAAGACCGGCCACAACTACCGACTCATCACCGAAGCCGAGTGGGAATACGTGGTCCGGGCCGGTACGAAGAGCGAGCGCTTCTGGGGTGAGAACCCGGCCGACGCCTGTCGCTTCGCCAACGTGGCGGACGCAACCGGGCGCGGAACGCTCGGCCTCGAATCCGTATTCGATTGCCGCGATCGCTTCGCGGGAACCGCGCCCGCGGCGAGCTTCCAGTCCAACCCGTTCGGCGTGCACGATCTTTTCGGGAACGCCGAGGAGTGGCTGCTCGATTGCTGGAGCGAGACCTATCGCAACGCACCGAATAGCGGTATCGCCAATACCTCTGGCGATTGCGATCGACGAGTCGTTCGCGGAGGTTCGTGGTTCGATGGCGCAGAAACCATCCGCGCAACGGCTCGCGCCGCCGACGAGAAGACGGCTCGAACGAGCACTCGCGGATTCCGTATCGCCCGAACGAACTGATTCGCTGCTAGGCGACCGCCTCGACGATCATCTGTCGCTGTCGCAAGTCGGGCAGGCGGCCTCGCGCGGCGCCGAGGTTGTCCTCGAGATTGCGTAATTTGCCCGTCGCCGGGATCACGCAGCTCACGGCCGGATGCGAAATGACGAACTTGAGCAACAGCTGCGCCCAGCTGCGGCAGTCGATGTCGCCCGCCCATGCAGGTAGCGGTCGATCTTTGAGCCGCGCAAAGATTTTTCCATCGTCGAACGCGCGATTGACGATCACCGCGACGCCCTTGTCCGCACAGAGGGGCAAGAGACGCTGTTCAGCTGCGGTGGTCGTCGCCGAGTAGTTGAACTGCACGAAATCGATGGGTTCGCGCTCGATGATGTCCATCAGCTTCGGATACGCATCGACGGTGTAGTGCGTAATGCCGATGTACCGAATGCGCCCCTCTTCTTTCCATCGACGAAGCGTTTTGAGATGCACCTCGAAGTCGAGCAGGTTGTGGACCTGCATGAGCTCCACTTTCTTGCGGCGCAGCAACTCCATCGAGCGCGTCATCTGCACGAGACCCTCGCGCTCGCCACGCGTCCAGACCTTGGTGGCGATGAAGGCTTTGGCCTGCATGTCGGCCGTGAGCAGATCGCCGAGTACGGTTTCGGCCGACGAGTACATCGGCGAGGTGTCGATCATCGTCGCACCGGCCTCGAAGAAACTCTCGAGCACTGCCGCGAGCGGTTCGCGTTCTTTGGCGTCGATGCCGACCTCGAACGGACCGGAGGTCCCGAGCCCGATGACGGGGATCGACTCTCCTGACGAAGGAATGCGTCGATGGATCAACGCGCCGCCTTGCTGCGATGCCAAGGATGCTCCGCTTGTCGCGCAAAGCGCCGCAGCCGAGCCCGCCAAGAACTCGCGCCGGGAGAGTCCTTGGGATTCGTGAGACACCGCGAGCGTTCCTTTAGAGGATGGCTGCATCGGCCTCGAGCACGCTCGACGCTCCTGACATGACCACCTTGGCCAAGGCCTGCGCCTGCGGCAAGACATGGGCCGCATGGAAACGCGCTGAGGCGATCTTGCCTCGAAGGAAATCTTTGTCTCCGGCGCCTGCCGCCAACTTCCGAGCCGCGATGTCTGCCGACTTCGCGAGCAGCCAGCCACCCAGCACGTAACCGGTGAGGCGTAGCATCGGCACCGAAACAGCCAGCGCACGCTCGGGCCCCTGCGCGAACGCCTCGAGCAACGAGCGTACCGCCGCCTCGAGCGCATCGACGGCCTCGCGCGCAGCAGTGCGCGCCGCCTCGACGGCTGCATCGCCGCCTTCGATTGCCGCGAGCTCTCGACGCATGTCGGCGATGAGCGCAGCCATCGCCGCACCACGATCGCGAGCGATCTTGCGTCCCACGAAATCGTTGGACTGGATCGCCGTCGTTCCTTCGTAAATGGTGGTGATGCGGACATCGCGATAGGCCTGTGCTGCACCAGTCTCTTCGATGAAGCCCATGCCGCCATGCACCTGCACGCCGAGAGACGCGAGCTCGATGCCCGCCTCGGTGCTGCATCCCTTGATGACCGGAATCAGCAGATCGCCGCGCGCTTGCGCGGCACGACGCACGGTCTCGTCCGCATGCTTTGCGCCGAGGTCGAGCTGGTAAGCGCCGTACAGCGCCACAGCCCGGAGAGCCTCGACCTGTGAACGCATCGTCAACAACATGCGTTTCACGTCGGGATGATGAACGATCGGTGCCGGTCCCGGCGGCAGCGCGACGGGGGGCTTGCCTTGCACGCGGGTACGAGCCCATTCGGCGGCCTGCTGAAACGCTCGCTCTGCGACTGCATAACCCTCGAGACCCACGGAGAGTCGTGCCGCGTTCATCATGATGAACATGTACTCGAGTCCGCGATTCGGCTCGCCGACGAGATAACCGATCGCGCCTTCTTTCTGTCCGTAAGCCATAACGCAAGTCGGACTGCCGTGGATTCCGAGCTTGTGTTCGATCGAGATGCACTGAACGTCGTTGCGCGCACCGAGCGAGCCATCGTCGTTCACGAGCACCTTCGGCACGATGAACATCGAAATGCCTTTCACACCCGGCGGGGCGCCATCGATGCGCGCCAGCACGAGATGGATGATGTTCGGCGTGAAATCGTGCTCGCCGTAAGTGATGAAAATCTTTTGTCCGAACACGCGATAGTGGTCGCCCTCCGGCGTAGCACGCGTGCGGATGGCGGCGAGATCCGAACCGGCCTGAGGTTCGGTGAGGTTCATGGTTCCCGTCCACTCGCCACTCACCATCTTCGGCAAGAAGAGATTTTTTTGATGGTCGGTGCCGTAGTGCTCGAGGGCCTCGACGGCCCCCTGCGTCAACATCGGACACAACTTGAACGACAAGTTGGAGGCGGCCCACATTTCTTCGACGGCCGTACCGATCATCGTGGGTGCACCCTGACCGCCGCTCTCCTGCGAGGCACGCAGTCCGGCCCAGCCGCCCTCGGCATACTGCTTGTACGCCGCCTTGAATCCCTTCGGCGTCACGACACCTTCGGGCGTCCAGCGCGCACCTTCTCGATCCGAGCTCTTGTAGAGCGGATCGAGCACGTTCTCGGCGAACTTGCCGGCCTCTTCGAGGATGGCGTCGGCGACTTCGGGTGAGTAATCGGCGAAAGCGGGGCA
Organism: Steroidobacteraceae bacterium; assembly: GCA_044344725.1. Classification (GTDB taxonomy): domain Bacteria; phylum Pseudomonadota; class Gammaproteobacteria; order Steroidobacterales; family Steroidobacteraceae; genus UBA964. Next base: position 3,535 of record JBIJCL010000105.1, read on the forward strand.
GCCTTGCAGCGCGCGCTCATCGAGCAACTCATGGATCACGAACTGCAGGTCTTTGAGTGGAGCACGGTACATCGTGGACATCCTTTTGCCCGGCATCGGCCGGGCAGGCTGAGAAACAGGGGGTGGTGAATTCTAACCCGCGAGAGCCGGGACGAGGTTGGCGGCGAGAAAATCGACGAACGCCTTCACCCGCTCGTCCTCGGCGAGTCGTCCGGGATAGACCGCGCACAGCGGAGCCTGCTCGGGCGGGCGCCAATCCGGCAAAACCCGTTTGAGGCGCTGCGAGGCCAGCCCCTGACGGCACAGGAATTCCGGCAACAGACCGATCCCGAGGCCCGCCGCCACCGAAGCATGCAGGAGTGCCGGATCGTTCACGGCCAACTTGGGGCTGACGCTGATCTCTTCCCGACGCGTGCCATGGGTGAGTCGAAGTACGAAGTGGGAGCCGGGTGGGGTCTCCGGAGTCAGCATGTCGAACCGAGCCAAGTCCGCCGGAGACCCGGGCTCACCGACCTTCTGAAGGTAGGTCGGGGTGGCGCACAAGATAGCGGGAGGGGCGCCGAGCACACGCGATACCCGATCGCTCGAGGAGTCTTCCCCGACTCGGATGACGAGGTCGTGCTCGACTGGAAGGCCGGACGAGAGATCCCCCAACTCCACGTCCAAAGGGATCTTCGGGTAGCGCTCAAGGAAGCGGGGCACGAGCGGCGCGAGCAGCACCCGTCCGAAGGTCGGCTCTGCGAGAACCCGAAGCGGCCCACTCCGCAATTCGACGAGCTCGGCGGCGAGGCGTCGGGCATCGTCGGTCGCCTGCAGGATCGCTCGACAGGCCGGCAGCAGACGCTCACCGGCAGGGGTCATCTTGAGCCGCCGAGTCGTGCGGGTCATGAGCTTCACACCGAGCTCATCCTCCAGCTCGGCGATCGCGCGACTGACGGCCGCCTTGGGTACACCGAGTGCCCGCGCTGCTGCGGAAAATCCGTTCAGGTCGATGATCTTGGCAAAGGTCGCCATGTGGGCCGGGGACCAGAACTGCGACATAGGTGAGACTCCCAAAGCCGTATTCAGCCTTATTGTTTCTCATAAGAATCAAATTGGCAATGGCGACCGAATATCCCCAAGCCCTTCGCTCGCGGTTACCATGCTGCTCGACCACCGAATCATTACCCCTCCACGGAGACCGACATGTCGCTCAGTGTCTACGCCTGCACATCCGAATTGTTCATCCCCATGCTCCAGAACCTCGCCAAGATCCTCGAGAGAGCGAAGGCGCATGCCGAGGCGAAAAAGCTGGAGCCGGGGGTGCTCGAGGGGCTGCGGTTGGCGCCGGACATGTTCCCGCTCAAGCGACAGGTGCAGTTGTCGACGGACTTCGCCAAGAACAGCACGGCACGGTTGGCCGGACTCGAGCCGCCCAAGTTTCCGGATGAGGAGCAGACGCTCGACGAACTGATCGCGCGGGTCCACAAGACCCTCGACTGGATGAAAACCGTGACGCCCGCCCAACTCGAGGGCGCCGAGACCCGGCACATCGTGGTGCCCCTGCGAACCCGAACTCTGGAGATGGACGGTCTCCCCTTCATCCAGCGCTGGGCGTTACCCAACTTCTATTTCCACGTCACCGCGACCTACTCCCTGCTCAGGCAGGCGGGGGTCGACGTCGGCAAGCAGGACTTCCTCGGCGGGGTGTAACCGACGGGCCGCAGCGGAGTCTGGCAACCGCAGTCGGCGCGGAGTCAGGCCCGCTGGCGGTCGCCGCCCGAGCTCGGGGGCTGGGTACGGTCGATGACGGCGGGTGGATCACCCGCGATGACTCGCAAGGGCGAGCGTCCGGCCACACCCTGCGGCTGGTCCACGACCACGCCACCTTGGATGTAGATGCGCCGCTCGCAGCGCTCGGCGAGCTCGCGATCGTGGGTGGACAGCAGGAAGGTGGTCCCGGTCTCGCGCTGGATCTCGCTCATCAGGCCAAAGGCCTGGTCGGCGTTCTCGCGATCGAGATTGCCGGTGGGTTCGTCGGCCAGCACTAACGCAGGCTGGTTCATGAGTGCCCGCGCGATCGCCACGCGCTGCTTTTGTCCCCCGGACAAACGGGTGGCGCGGTAATTCATTCGGTCTTGGAGTCCCACGCGTTCGAGCAGTATGGCCGCTCGCTCGCGCCCCGCCTTCGTCTCGCGCCAGAGTCGCCCCGCATGCGGAAACATGACGTTCTCGAGCGCCGTAAAGTCGGGGAGCAGATGGTGGTATTGGAAGATGAAGCCAATTTGCTGATTGCGGAAATCGGAGAGCTCTTTTTCGGCGAGCGTCGTCAACTCGCGACCCAACATCCGGAAACTGCCTGAACTCGGGCGCATCAGCGTGCCGAGAATCGAGAGCAGGGTGCTCTTGCCGCTACCCGATGGGCCCAGCATGGCAACCATCTCGCCGCGTTGCAGCGTGAAGTTCACGCCTTTGAGGACGGGGGTCTGGAAATCGCGATCGACGAACACCTTGCGGATGTCGTGAACTTCGAGGAGGGGTGTCATGGCCGAGGTCATTGTGAGATCGCCTCCACGGGATCGATGCGCGATGCGGCACGCGCGGGCCAAAGTGCTGCCGCGATGCTCGCGGCCGCTGCGAGCAACAGTGCGACGTCGTACTGGCCGAGACTCGGATCGACGGGCAGACGGCGAGTTCCATCTCCCGCGCTCGCGAGCAACGTGCTGAAACTCCAACCGAGGAAGCAGCCGACGAGAGAGCCGATAATGCCGATCAAGGCACCCTGCAGCATGAACACCGACAGGACGAATCGCTGCGAGATACCGAAGCTGCGCATGATGCCGATCTCCGGGCGTCGACGGAACGTCGTGAGCAACAGAGCGCTCGCCACGCCGACGATGATGGTGATCAGCGTGAACATCTTGATGATGTTGCCGGAATTTCCCTGGCCCTCGAGCGCTTCGCGCAGGCGCTGGTT
>JBIJCL010000106.1:0-6446 GCA_044344725.1 Steroidobacteraceae bacterium
GGTGCGTTGAGCGCCGTCTTCCAGCCGCTCTTCATCGCATTCGGACTCGCGGCCTACGCCGATCTTCGCAACCGACGCGCTCAGATGCCTTCTTCGGCGAGCAGCTCCGCCTGATGTTCCTGTGACAACGGATCGATGAGATCTTCGAGACGTCCGTCGATGATCGAGTCGATCTGATAGAGCGTCAGGTTGATGCGGTGGTCGGTCACGCGTCCTTGCGGAAAGTTGTACGTGCGGATGCGCTCCGAGCGATCGCCACTTCCCACCTGAAGTTTTCGCTCGCGAGCCTGAGCTGCATCCCGTTTCTCCTGCTCCTGCGCTTTCAGTCGCGCCTTCAGCAAGGACATCGCTCGACTGCGGTTTTTATGCTGCGAACGCTCGTCCTGACACTCGACCACCATGCCGGTCGGAAGATGGGTGATGCGAATCGCCGAGTCGGTTTTGTTGACGTGCTGACCGCCCGCGCCTGATGCGCGAAACGTATCGATGCGCAGATCGGCCGGGTTGATCTCGATGTCTTCGACTTCGTCGAGTTCCGGCAGGATGGCGACCGTGACGGCAGAAGTGTGGATGCGCCCCTGCGCCTCGGTCGCCGGCACGCGTTGCACGCGGTGCGTGCCCGACTCGAACTTGAACTTTGAGAAGACGCCCGAGCCGATCACGCGGCAGATCACCTCTCGATAGCCTCCATGCTCGCCGGGGCTTTCGCTCAAAGTTTCGATCTGCCAACCCTGCCGTTCGGCGTATCGGCTGTACATGCGCAGCAGATCGCCCGCGAAGATGGCGGCCTCGTCGCCGCCCGTCCCGGCGCGGATTTCGAGATAGACATTTTGACCATCGCGAGGATCGACCGGCACGAGCATCTGCCGCAGCGCGAGCTCCTCTTCGGCGATCGACGTCTCGAGTCGCTTCGCCTCATCCTCGCCGAGCGCGCGCATGGCCGGGTCGGCATCGTCGGCCAGGGCGCGCGCTTGGGCGAGTTCACGCTCCAGATGGCGGAACGCCTCGAACCGCTCCGCGAGGGGGGTGAGCCTCGCGTACTCCATCGACAGTTCCCGAAACTGATTGGAACCGCCCTCGATCTGGGGATCAGCCAGCAGGCGACCGACCTCTTCGTAGCGGTCGGCCTGGCGATCGAGTCGTTGACGGATGGAATCTTTCATTGGGGAGTCGACCCCGCGGGCGGGGCGGCGGGTGGCGCGATTCTCGGGGTGCGGACGAGTGCTGACAAGCGGCTCTGTTCCGATATAGTCGGGGGACGATGTCTCGGATCTCTTTTTTCGTCTGCCTTTTCGCCCTTTGCCTGTTACCCATCCGGGCTGCGCAGGGGCAGGAGACCGCCGATATCGTCGCCGCCGATCAGGCCTTGATGAAGGGGGATTGCCGGGGTGCGGTCGAGGGTTATCTCTCGGCCGGCATGGTCGATCGAAATCCCAGGGTTATCGAGCGCGCTCTGCAGGTCTCTCGGGCCTGCCGAAACCTGCCTGCCGCCTCGAAGTCCGCCGATCGTCTGTTCGAACTCGATGGCGAAAACGTCGAGGCGCTGCGACTCGTCGGACTGGTGGCGCTCGAGACCTGGCGACTCGATCTCGCGCGCAAAGTGTACGGCGCGTTGCTCTCGAAGCCAGACGTCGAGCCCGATCGCGCACTCGCCGAGTTGCTGCCGGAGCTTGCGGAGGGCGATGCCACCCATGCGGCGTGGTTGGTGCTGCGAGAGGTCATTCCGCGCGAGACAGTCTCGGGGCAAACGCTCTCGGCGCTCGCACGCATAGCCTGCAACGCCGACGATCTGGGCGCCTGTCTTTCGCTCGTTGAGGCGGCGCGCGCCAAAGGCGCAGGAAGCGATGCGCGCACCATCCGCATGGCCTCGGCGGCTTTCGCCGCGATGGGTCGAGAGGAGACGGCACTTGCCGAGGCGAATCTGCTCGTTCAGGGAGACCCTGAGAATCATCGCTTTGCGCGAGTCGAAACGCTGACTGCGCTCGACCGACTCGAGGACGCTCGCGAAGAGCTGCTCGTCATCGAGCGCGAGTCGACGCCGGGCAACGAACGTGTCGCGGCCGAAGCCGATCGCCGCCTTGCGCTGTTGGCGCTTGCGACGGGCGATGAGGCGGAAGCTGAGCGACGTTTCGGCGCGCGCCTCGCAGCCGATCGAAGTTCGGGCGAATCGCTCTACTATCTCGCGCTCATCGCCGAGCGTAAGGGTCTGCCGGATCTCGCGTTGCAGGGCTACCGGCAACTTATCTCGGCGGGGGCGGGGTTGCCGCCGCGCGTACGGGCGGCGCAATTGCTGCTCGCCCGAGATGATCGCCAAGAGGCCATGACCATCCTCGATCAGGCGCTGCGCGGCGGTCGGGTCGATGCCATCGAAGTCGAAATCGTGCGCTCGCGAGCGTTGTTCGATGCCGGTCTCGCTGCGGCCGCCTTCGATGCGCTCGATCGAGCGCTCGAGCGTTTTCCCGATCATCCCAATTTGCTCTACCAGCGTGCGGTGTTGCTCGATGCCGATGACCGAACGACCGAGGCCGTCAAAGTATTCGAGAGGCTTCTCAAGATGCGTCCCGGGGATGGCAACATTCAGAACGCGCTCGGCTACACGCTCGCCGATCGTAAGCGCCAACTCGCGCGTGCCGAATCATTGATCCGAGAGGCGGTGACCCAGCGTCCGGACAGTGCCGCCTTCATCGACAGTCTCGGCTGGGTGCGTTTCCGACGCGGCGACAACAAAGGCGCCGTCTCGATTCTCGAGCGCGCCTGGCGGCTCTCGCGTGAGGCGGAGATCGGCGCGCATCTTGGCGAGGCGCTGTGGGCGTCGGGCGATAAGTCGAGAGCGCGTGAGATCTGGGCGCGCGCGCTCGTGATCGCTCCGGAGTCCAAGCCCTTGCGCGCCACCATCGAGCGCCTCGCCGACGAGGTACGAAAAACCGGATCCCGCTGAGGATCTCGGCAGTGATCCTCATGTCTTCGATCCGCTCGCTCCGTTCGACGATTCTCGCCGCCCTCCTGTTCGCAGTCTCGCTCGGGGGCTGCGTCAGTCTCTCCGGAGTGCAGACCTTGCCCTCGATGCTTCCGACCTCTTGGGAGGCGCGGCGCGACGTCCTTCAGTCTTGGGGGCGGTTCGAGTCTCATGGTCGTGTCGCGATCGCACGCGACGATGAGGGGTTCTCGGGCTCGTGGCGCTGGGTGCAGCGGACGCGACGCTCGACGCTCGAACTCGAAGGACCGCTCGGTGTCGGCGGGTTGCGTCTCGATTTTGACTCGGAGGGCGCCGGCGATGAGATCTCGCGCCTCGCGCTCGAACAGCAAATCGGATTTGTCCTGCCCGTCGAATCTTTGCGTTATTGGATGCTCGGTGTGCCCGACCCTCGCGATACGGTCGAGGAGCAGGTGGCGTCCGACGCCGCGCGGCTCGAAAGTCTTCGGCAAAAAGGCTGGACGGTGATCTTCAAAAATTACGCGCGGGTGTCCGGAGCCGACTACGAGCTGCCGCAGCGGATCGAGGCGAGTCGGGAATCGCTCCGGGTGCGACTCGTCATTGAAGGTTGGAGCGGAGGCGCGCGATGAGTGCTCGAGGCTGGTCGACCGAAGGACACGCGGCTTGGTGGTCGGCGCCGGCGAAGCTCAATCTTTGTCTGCACATCACCGGCCGACGTGCCGACGGCTATCACGAACTGCAAACCATTTTTCAGCTCATCGACTTGTGCGACGAGCTCGCCTTCGAAGTCGCGCCGACCGGCGTGATCGAGCGTCGGGATGACGGGCTCGCGAAGTCCGGTGCACTCGCGGCGATACCGTCGGACAAAGACCTGTGCGTCCGTGCGGCCCGAGCGCTGGTGGCGGCGGCGGAGGCCAGAGGCGGGGCCCGTGCCGTCTCGGGCGTCTGCATTCGTATCCGCAAGCGAATCCCCATGGGTGGCGGCCTCGGCGGTGGCAGTTCCGACGCGGCGACCACGCTCCTTGCGCTCAATCACCTCTGGGGCCTCGGGATGACCGAGGACGAGCTGGCGCAGATCGGTCTCGAGCTCGGCGCTGACGTGCCCGTCTTCGTGCGGGGGCGCTGCGCCCTCGGGGAGGGGGTGGGGGAGCGTCTGACCCCGTTGGAGCTGCCTGAGCGGTGGTTTCTCGTGCTGCACCCGGGGGTCGTGGTCCCCACGGCTGCCGTGTTCCAGGCGCCTGAATTGACACGAAATTCCCCCGTCCTCACAATACCGGCCCTTTTGGCGTCGGGGGGTCGAAACGACTGCGAACCGGTGGTGCGGCAACGCTACCCCGAGGTTGCAGAGGCGATCGACTGGTTGGCGAGGTTCGCCCCGGCGCGGCTGACGGGAACAGGGTCCTGCATCTTCGCGAGTTTCGGCTCCGCGGCCGAAGCCGAGCGGGTCGCGGCGCGGGTGCCGGATCTCTGGCGAGTGTGGGTGGTGCGCGCCATGTCGCGTTCCCCCGTGTTCTCCCGTCTGCAGGATAGTGCCCCGCCGAGATGATTTCTTAGGCACCGCGTCTGCTGGGGTGTCGCCAAGTGGTAAGGCAGCGGGTTTTGATCCCGCCATTCGGAGGTTCGAATCCTTCCACCCCAGCCACTCGGTGAGTGCACCGACAGGACGCGGCATTGATTCAGAGGCACGATTGGACAGCCAGACCCTCGCTCTGTTCACCGGCAACGCGAATCCCGCGTTGGCTCAGGAGATCGCGCGACACCTGATGGTGCCGCTCGGGCGGTCCGTCGTCGGTCGCTTCAGCGATGGTGAAGTCAATGTCGAGTTGATGGAAAACGTTCGCGGTCGCGACGTCGTGCTGGTGCAGCCGACCTGTCCGCCGGTCAATGATCACCTCATGGAGTTGCTCGTGATGGCCGATGCGTGTCGGCGCGCGTCGGCGAAGAGCGTGACGGCCGTCGTGCCGTACATGGGCTACTCGCGCCAGGACCGTCGGCCTCGTGCGACTCGCTCGGCGATTTCTGCCAAGCTCGTGGCCAACATGATCACGGGAGCCGGCATCGGTCGCGTGTTGACGGTCGACCTGCATGCCGAGCAAATCCAGGGGTTCTTCGATATTCCCGTCGATAACGTCTATGCCTCACCCGTGCTGCTCGGCGACGCATGGCGACAGGGTTACCCCAACATGATCGTGGTGTCGCCCGATGTCGGTGGCGTCGTTCGCGCCCGCGCGCTCGCGAAGCGTCTCGACGACGTGGAGCTCGCGATCATCGACAAGCGGCGTCCCCGGCCCAACGAATCGAAGGTGATGAACATCATCGGTGAGGTCAAGGACAAGACCTGCGTACTCATCGACGACATGGTCGATACGGCGGGCACCCTGTGCCTCGCGGCTCAGGCATTGAAGGACGAGGGCGCCGTGCGCGTCGTCGCCTACATCACCCATCCCATTCTCTCCGGCGCAGCCGTGGAGAAGATCAGCAAATCAGCGCTCGATGAGCTCGTGGTGACCGACACCATCCCGCTCTCCGAGTCGGCAAGAAAGTGCGGGCGAATCCGTCAGCTATCGGTGGCGGGTCTGCTCGGCGAGACGATACGTCGAATTCTGGACGAAGAGTCCGTGAGTTCGCTGTACGTCGATTGAGTCCGTTCTGGTCGCGGAACGGAAAAACATCAACTAGGAGTCAGTCAATGAAAATCTCGTTCGAACTCGCTGCGGAACTCCGCGACGACGAAGGCAAGGGTGCGAGCCGCCGCCTGCGTCGTGTCGGAAAAGTCCCGGCCATTCTCTACGGTGGTAAGCGCGATCCGCGCATGCTGTCGCTCAACCACGAAAAGTTGATCACCCTCATCGAGGACGAAAAGTTCTACTCGACCATCATCGGCCTCAAGGTCGGTAACGAGACGCAGGCTGCGATCGTCAAAGATCTGCAGCTGCACCCGGCCAAGCCGCAGGTGTTGCACCTCGACCTGCAGCGGGTACTCGATGACGAGAAAATCCGTATCCGCCTGCCGATCCACTTCAAGGGTGAGGCAGCCGCTCCGGGCGTGAAGACCCAGGGCGGAATCGTGTCGCACCGTATCGCCGACATCGAAGTGACCTGCCTTCCGAAAGATCTGCCGGAAGAGATCAAGCTCGACCTGTCGCAGATGAAGCTCAACGAGTCCAAGTACATCTCGGATATCGAGCTGCCGGCGGGCGTCGTCGCGACGGCCGTGCTGCAGGGCAAGGACCAGGTCGTGGTGTCGATCCACAGCCCGCGTGCGGAAGAGCCCGAAGCGGCTCCGGCCGAGGCGGCTGCTGCGGCGGCGACTGCGGCTCCGGCCGCGGGAGCCGAGGCGAAGAAGGAAGAGCCGAAGAAGGACGCTGCGAAGAAATAATTTCTCGGCGCATTCATCGGTCTTCCTCTGGAAGACGCCAATGGAGGCCGCCCCACAGGCGGCCTCCGTTTTTGCGGAGGTCGAGTGGCAGGCACAGTGCTCAAGCTCATCGTGGGACTCGGCAATCCGGGC
>JBIJCL010000107.1:0-6429 GCA_044344725.1 Steroidobacteraceae bacterium
TGCGCCGTCCTCGAGTCTTTTTGTGGCAGCGCGCGATGGGCTTCGTGAGCTCAAGACGACGATCCAGCACATCGGGCAGTATCGGCATATCACGTTATTCCTGGTCGCGTATTGGCTCTACATCGATGGAGTCCACACGATCTACACCATGGCCGTCGATTACGGCGTAGCACTCGGCTTGCCCTCATCGAGTCTGCTTGCGGCCTTGTTGCTGACGCAGTTCGTGGCGTTTCCGTCAGCCCTGGCGCTCGGTTGGCTCGGCAATCGCTGGGGTCCGAAGCGCGGCATTCTGCTCTGCATCATCGTGTATCTCTCGGCGACCCTCTACGCATACTTTCTCGATACCGTCGTCGAGTTTTTCGGACTGGCGGTCGTGGTAGGGCTCGTGCAGGGCGGTGTGCAGAGCCTGTCGAGGTCGCTCTACGGCCGGCTCGTTCCCGAAGGAAAAGGCGGGGAGTTTTTCGGATTCTTCAATCTCATGGGCAAGTTCGCGAGTTTCATCGGCCCCATGCTGATCGCCTCGGTGGCGCTGATCACGGGAGACTCTCGCTTGTCCGTCGCCTCGCTCGTCGTGTTGTTCATTGCAGGAGGTCTCGTGTTGTTGAAGGTGCCGAGTCGATGAGTGGATTTCCCTACCTGCCGCCCGAGACGCCGCAGGTCAAAAGTTGGTGGCGGCGCGGCGTGGGTCAACTCGTGCTGCGTATTTTTGGATGGCGCATCGAGGGCAATTTGCCCAACCTGCGCAAGTTCGTCCTGATCGTGGCGCCGCACACGTCGAATTGGGATTTCATCATCGGCTTCATGGTCTACCTCGCGCTCCAGCTCGAGACTATTTGGCTCGCCAAGCACACGGCATTGCGTGGCCCATTGGGGCCGCTCGGCCGATATTTCGGCGGCGTGGCCATCGACCGTGCGCGCGCCGGAAACGTCGTGCAGGCCTACATCGACGAATTTGCGAAGCGTGACCGTATGGTGCTGACCCTCACTCCAGAGGGAACGCGGAGCCGGGTCAGTGACTGGAAGCGCGGATTCCACCACGTCGCCCGCGGAGCAGGAGTGCCGATCGTTACCGTGGCGCTCGACTTCTCTCGTCGTCGAGCGGTCTTCGGACCACCGATCGTCCCGACGGACGACTACGTCGCCGACCTCAAAAGAATCAAGCCATTCTTCAAGGCCCAAATGGCCAAGGACCCGTCCAAATACGACGAGTCTCTACCTAAGGATCCTTAGTGGTCCAAGCTGCCGGGTCGAGTCGGAACGAGTCGCGCAGCAGCACGTAGAGCGTCGGATGACGTGCCCTGAGGTCTTCGGATCGCTCGAAGAAAAACTCTGCGGCGACAGCCAAGAATTCGGTGAGATCTTCGGCTCCATATGGGTCGAGCAGGGTTTCCTCACCGCGATCGACGGCATCGCAGAGCGCCTCGTATGCCGCCTCCAGCGCGGCGCGGGCCGCGCGATCTCCGCCGGGATGGCTATGCTCGAGGAAGTGAGTCACCTCATGGATCACCACGTTGTAGCCGTCGTTCCTCGTGCGCGCCTCCGAGACATCTCGCCATGACAGCACGATTCGATCGCTCCCTTGCGATTGACCGGATATCGCACGATATCCCTCGGTGACGACGCCCGTTTCCTCGTCCTCTTCCGACTCCTCGACGACGAACTCGTCGGGGTGCAGCGTGATGCCATGCAACTCGTCGAAAGGGTAGTCGTCATGACCCAGCGTCACGATGCAGGCCTGGGTCGCAATCACGATACGCATTTCGTCGGTCACTTCGAAACCGTGGGCGCCCTCGAAGGGAATGCGTTCGATGAATTCCCGGACGCGCGGCAAAAGTTTGTCTTTGAGCGGGTCGGGGAGGCGCCCCCAAAGGGGTACCTCGCGTTGCATTACTTGAGGCAGCTCGTCGTCGGGCCTTGGTAGGGCGAGGATGTCGAGTCCGTTATCGCCGCGCCCTCGCGAGCCAAATCGCCGGAAAAGAAAAAACACGACGAGCGCGACGGCAACGAGGATAACGAGAATTCTCAGCACGCTATGGACGCTCGCGACAAAGGTTCAAAGCAGTTCGCGAACGCGTTGCAGCTGCCCCTCGAGACTCGCGAGCGTGCGCTCGAAGTCGGCGATGCGGGTTTTCTCTTGCGTGACTACCTCGGGCGGCGCGTTACGCACGAAATTCTCGTTCGACATCTTGGCTGTCGCGCGCTTGATCTCATCGCGGATCTTGGCGATCCGTTTTTCGAGACGGGCGGCCTCGGCGTTGGGGTCGATGAGACCGGCCATCGGCACGAGCACCCTCATCGCGCCCACTACGGCGGTGGCCGAGGGTGGCGCCGACTCGCCAGCGTCGAGGATCCGCAGACTTTCGAGGCCCGCGAGGCGCTGCACGTACGAGGCGTGAGTCGAGAGGCGGGCGCGCTCGGCCGTCTCGACGTTCTCGAGCAATGCAGGAAGTTTGCGCGAGGGGCTGATATCCATCTCACCGCGAATCTGTCTCACGCCGAGCACGAAGGCTTTGATCCACTCGACGTCCGACTCCGCCGCCGAATCGATCGTCCAATCTGAGATTTTGGGCCAGGGCGCCATCATGATCGTGGAGTCGCCAGCCACCTGTTTTCCGGCGAGCGGGGCGACTCGGTGCCAGATTTCTTCGGTGATGAACGGCATCAACGGATGCCAGGCACGCAATAAACCTTCGAGGACCTGCACGAGGGTTCGTCGCGCGGCGCGCTTGGCCTCATCGCTCGAGCCTTCACCCTGGAGCACGGGCTTGGTGAGCTCGAGGTACCAATCGCAGAACTCGTACCACGTGAATTCATAGAGAGCCGTTGCCGCAAAATCGAATCGATAGTCGGCGAAGGATTGCTCGACCACACCGAGCGTGCGGGCGAAGCGGGAGAGAATCCAACGGTCGGCCACGCCAAGCGTGACATCGCCCGTCAGGAGGTTCGGGTCGAGTGCGCGTCCTTCGCCGTCTTCGAGCGACATGAGGACGAAGCGGGAGGCATTCCAGAGCTTGTTGCAGAAGTTTCGGTAGCCGCCGACTCGTGCGAGGTCGAAACGAAGATCGGCACCCTGTGTGGCGAGCGAGGCGAAAGTCAGTCGCAGAGCGTCGGTGCCGTGGGCCTCTATGCCATCGGGGAAGGCCTTGCGCGTCGCTTTTTCGATCGAGGGCGCAAGCCGGGGTTGCATCAATCCGGTGGTTCGCTTGCGAACCAGATCTTCGAGCGTGATGCCGTCGACGATGTCGAGCGGGTCGATGACGTTGCCCTTCGACTTCGACATCTTCTGACCTTCGGAGTCGCGCACGAGGCCATGCACGTACACTTCCTTGAACGGTACATCGCCCATGAATTTGATGCCCATCATGATCATGCGGGCGACCCAGAAGAAAATGATGTCGAAGCCCGTGACGAGCACCGAAGTCGGATAGAAACGCTTGAGTTCGGTCGTGTCGGCGGGCCAACCCAGCGTCGAGAACGGCCAAAGGGCTGAGGAGAACCAGGTATCGAGTACGTCCTCGTCCTGACGCAGCGTGACGTTCGCGCCGAGTCCGTGACGCTCGCGAACTTCGACCTCGGAGCGTCCGACGAAGACGCGCCCGTTGTCGTCGTACCAAGCGGGGATGCGATGACCCCACCAGAGCTGACGGCTGATGCACCAGTCTTTGATATTGCGCATCCACTCGAAGTAGGTGCGTTCCCAGTTCTGCGGCACGAACTTGATCGAGCCGTTTCGCACGGCCTCGATGGCGGGCTCGGCAAGGGGAGCCACCTTCACGTACCACTGATCGGTGAGGTAGGGCTCGATCACGGAGCCGGAGCGATCGCCCCGAGGGACCATCAGTTTATGTTTGTCGATGCGTTCGATGAGACCCGCGCTTTCGAGTTCAGCGATGACTCGTTCGCGTGCTGCGAAGCGGTCGAGGCCGCGAAGGCGCTCAGGAGCGACCTCATTGATGCGGGCATCTGGGGTGAATACGTTGATCTGCTCGAGGCCATGACGCGCGCCGACTTCGTAATCGTTGAAGTCGTGAGCCGGCGTGATTTTTACGCAACCTGAACCGAATTCTGGGTCGACGTAATCATCGGCGATGATCGGAATCAGGCGGTCTGTGATCGGCAGTCGAATATGTTTGCCGATCAGGCCGAGGTAGCGTTCGTCCTTCGGATTGACGGCGACCGCCGTATCGCCGAGTAAGGTCTCCGGGCGTGTCGTCGCGACGACCACGTGACCGCTGCCATCGGCGAGCGGATAGCGAAGATGCCAGAGCGAGCCATCTTCTTCGGTGCTCAATACTTCGAGATCCGATACTGCCGTCTGCAGCACGGGATCCCAGTTGACGAGACGCTTGCCGCGATAGATCAGTCCTTCTTCGTAAAGCCGTACGAAAACCTCCGACACGGCTTTGGACAGGCCTTCGTCCATGGTGAATCGATCGCGCGACCAATCGACCGAGGCACCCAACCGACGCATTTGCCTGGCAATGGTGCCGCCCGATTCGCCTTTCCACTGCCACACGCGCTCGATGAACTTGTCCCGACCGAGCGCCGTGCGGTTCGTGCCTTCTCCCTCGAGCTGTCGCTCGACCACCATTTGCGTGGCGATCCCTGCATGGTCGGTACCGGGCTGCCAGAGCGTGGCCTCACCGCGCATGCGGTGATAACGCGTCAGGGCGTCCATGATCGTGTCCTGGAACGCGTGGCCCATGTGTAGCGTGCCCGTCACGTTCGGTGGCGGGATGACGATGCAGTAGCCGGGGCCGGAGCCCTGAGGAGCGAAAAGTCCCGAGGCTTCCCAGCGGTCGTAAATCCGCTTCTCGATCTCGGCGGGCGTGTAAGCCTTATCCATGGCGATGTCGACGAGCGAGCCGGCGCAGGATCAGCGCGAGGCGCGACGGATCAGGAAGTCCGTCAGCAACGCGATCGGTCGACCCGTGCTGCCTTTGGCCGCTCCGCCGACGTAAGCCGAACCCGCGATGTCCATGTGAGCCCAGCGCATACCCTCGGTGAACTTGGCGAGAAAGGCGGCCGCCGTGAGCGCGCCGCCGTCGCGACCCGCCACGTTCGCAAGGTCGGCGAAGTTGCTTTTGAGTTGTTCGGCGTACTCCTCCGTGCAGGGCAGGTGCCACGCACGATCGTCGGCGCGAACGCCCGAGGCGACGAGCTCCTGAGCCAGCACGTCATCGTTGGCCATGACGCCCGTGTGATGATGGCCGAGCGCGATGACGCAGGCGCCGGTGAGCGTCGCGAGGTCGATCACCGCTTGAGGTTTGTAGCGCCGCGCATAGTGCAGGGCATCGCACAGGATGAGTCGTCCTTCGGCATCGGTGTTCAAAATTTCGACCGTGAGACCCGCGGCGCTGGTGACGATATCTCCAGGTTTCGTCGCACGACCGCTCGGCATGTTCTCGCAGGTGGGGACGAGTGCGACCACATTGAGCGGCAACTGCAACTCGGCGACCACCGACATGGCGCCGATCACCGCAGCGGCGCCCGACATGTCGAATTTCATTTCGTCCATGCCCGGCGGATCTTTGAGTGAAATGCCGCCCGTGTCGAAGGTGATGCCCTTGCCGACGAGCACGATGGGCGCGCGCGGCGCGCGCGGACCCTTGTATTCCATGATGATGAATCGCGGAGGCTGATCGCTGCCCGCGGTCACCGAGAGGAAGCAGCCCATCTTCTCGGCGCGGATCTCCGATTCGTCGAGCACGCGAACCTTGATGTCCTTGTGGCGCCCGCCGAGCTGGCGCGCCTGATCGGCGAGATAACTCGGGGTGCACACATTGCCCGGAAGGTTGGCGAGGTTGCGCATGAGGGCCGCGCCGTTACCCGAGGCGTCACCATGCCAAAGGCCGCGTCGTGCCGCAGCGGCGCTCGAGGCCCGCACGGGACCGAGCTTGATGCGAGCGAGTTCGGGCGCGGGTGGGCGCTTGCCGGACTTCAGATCGTTGACGCGGTAAAGCGCCGCGTGGGTGATCTCGGCCGCCGAGCGCGCGAAGAGATAATCGTCGAGCTCGCGATTGGCCGGACGTGAGAGGGCGATCGCCGCGCTCTTGCAGCGCGTGCGGGCGAGGGCTCCGATGGCGGCCTGCAACGCCTTTCGCCAGGCTTTGCGGGTGACCTCCGCTTTGCCCTGGCCCACGAGCAGCACTCGAGTCGCCTTCATCTTCGGGAAGGCCGGCAACAGCAGCGTATCGCCGAGGCGACCCGGGAAGTCCCCCGATTTCAGGAACTTCGAGAGTTTGCCTCCGGATTGGCGATCGACGCCTGCGCCCACAGCGGACAAGGTGCCCGATTCGTGCACCCCGATGACGAGGCAGTCCGCCTGAGTCTGGGCTGCGCTACCGGTGAAAATCTCGAATTGCATGCTGACCTCCAAATGGGTGCGTGCCTGCACCACGAACCGCGTGAGTTACCGTAACATTCTAT
>JBIJCL010000108.1:0-6372 GCA_044344725.1 Steroidobacteraceae bacterium
AGATGCTCACGCTGCTGCGCGCGGAGATCCGGCTCGCCTCTCCCGTACGGCGGGTCCGGCGCGACGCCGAGGGCGTCACGATCACGAGCGAGTCAAGCGTCGAGGGCGTGCAGCAGGAACGCTTCGATCAGGTGTTCTTCGCCTGTCATAGCGACCAGGCGCTCGCGATGCTCGACGATCCGAGCGACGCCGAGCGAAGGGTGCTCGGCGCGTTTCCCTATCAGGCCAACGACGCCGTGCTGCACACCGACCGACGCATGTTGCCGCGCTCACCCCTCGCCCGCGCAGCCTGGAACTACCACCTGCTCGAGCCAGACAGCGGCCAGGTCGCACTCACATACGATATGAACATCCTGCAGTCCATCGAGGCCGACGAGGTGTTCATGGTCACGCTCAACCGCGAACCGCATATCGATCCGTCAAAGATTTTGGGTCGCTACACGTATCATCACCCCGTCTATACGCCGCAAGCCGTCGCCGCACAGTCGCAACGGCATCTCGTCAGCGGCGTCAATCGCACCCAGTACTGCGGCGCCTACTGGCGTTACGGATTCCACGAAGACGGTGTGGTGAGCGGTCTTTGGGCCGTACAAGACTTCGCTCGCGCGACGGGTACCGCGCCACCGCCGCCTCCCATCACCGAACCCGTCCGTCGCAGCCTGCGGGACTCGTGACGATGACGGCGAGTGCGCTCTATACCGGACACATTCGCCATCGCCGCTTCGGTCCGCGGCGTAACGACTTCCGCTATCGGATCTACCTCACTTACCTCGATCTTGCGGAGCTCGAAACGGTGTTCACCGGGCGCTGGTTCTGGTCCACGCGACGACCGGCGCTCGCAAGGTTTCGGAGAGCGGATTTTTTGGGTGATCCGTCGGTGCCTCTCGATACGGCCGTGCGCGACCGAGTCGAAGCCGAAACCGGCCGACGACCCCAAGGGCCAATCCGACTGCTCACCCACATCCGTCAGTTCGGCTACAACTTCAATCCGGTGAGCTTCTATTACATCTTTGACACGACCGGCACCCACCTTGAAACCGTGGTCGCGGAGATCACCAACACGCCGTGGGACGAACGACATGCCTATGTGCTCAATGTCGATCAGGCCGAGCGGGTCGGGGCTCAAGTGCTGCGCTGGCAGTTCGACAAGCAGTTCCATGTATCGCCGTTTTTACCCATGGACATGCGGTACGACTGGCGCTTTAGCGAGCCGGGCGACACACTGTCGGTGCACATGGAAAACTGGAAGGACGGACAGTCACAGTTCGATGCGACCCTGACGCTGCGACGTGAACCCATCACGGGCCGCTCGCTTGCGCGGGCGCTCGCCGCGTTTCCACTCATCACATTCAAGGTGAGTGCGCTCATCTACTGGCAAGCGCTCGTGCTGCTGCTCAAGCGTACGCCGTTCTTCACCCACCCGGACAAGATCGCAACCTGACTGGCAGGCATGAACGAGCGGACCCAAAAACCAAGCATCATTCCAAGCCTTCCCAACCTCGGAGCGGCGGATCGGCCGTCGGCGCTCGCCGCCCTCGGTCGGCGACTGTTACTCGGCCAATTCGCCGCGCTTCGCGATGGCGAACTCCACATCGTCGAATGGGATGGCAAACGCCATCGATTCGGATCGCGCACGTCGCGACTCGACGTCTCGGTGATCCTGCACATCGACCACCCGCAGCTCTATGCCGATGCCGCCTTTGGCGGCACCGTCGGCGCGGGTGAGGCGTACATCCGCGGCCTCTGGCGATGCGACGATCTCACCGGTCTCGTGCGGATCTTCGTCGCCAACCGCGAGGTCATGAACGGTATGGACAGCCGCTGGGCGCTGCTCAGCCGACCCGTGCTGAAGGCATTCCACTTCTTCAATCGCAACAGCAAGGTCGGAAGCGCACGCAACATTTCGGCGCACTACGACCTCGGAAACGCACTCTACGAGCTCATGCTCGATCCGACGATGGCTTACTCCTGCGGCATCTTCGAGAGCGAGCACGCGACGCTCGAACAGGCCTCGATCGCGAAATTCGAAGCGATCTGTCGCAAGCTGCAACTGAAACCCGAAGACCGCGTGGTCGAAATCGGCACAGGATGGGGTGGCCTTGCGATCCATGCAGCCTCGAAGTACGGCTGCCATGTCACGACGACCACCATCTCTCGCGAACAGCACGATTACGCCAAAGAAAAAATCGCGCGTGCCGGGCTCGAAGACCGAATCACGCTGCTGCTCGAAGACTATCGCGACCTTAAAGGCCGGTACGACAAGGCCATCTCGATCGAGATGATCGAGGCGGTCGGCGCCAACTACCTCGACACCTATCTTGCCAAGTGTTCGTCCCTGCTCGCCCCGCACGGCGCCATGCTTCTGCAGGCGATCACGATCCAGGATCAGTTCTACGAACAGGCGAGGAAGTCCGTCGACTACATCCAGCGCTTCATCTTTCCGGGCAGTTTCATACCGAGCGTCGATGCCATCAGTCGTTCGCTGACGCGCGCGACGGATCTCAAGATATTCAACCTCGAGGACATCGGCCCGCATTACGCGCGCACCTTGCGGGAATGGCGCCGAAATTTCTTCGAGCATCTGCCCAAGGTCCGCGCGCTCGGCTATCCCGACTCCTTCGTGAGACTCTGGGAGTTCTACCTGTGTTACTGCGAGGGTGGCTACGCCGAACGTCAATTGGGTGACGTGCAGTTGTTGCTCACCAAGCCCGGCTGTCGGCTGCCGCCGGTGGCCTACGCCCGATGATGCCGGGCGGAGCAGGCTCGCCGCTGCAGCAACTCATCGCGCAGTTCGGCAGCTCGGTCATCGTGACCGACCCGACCCAACTCGCCGCCGTCAACGTCGATCACCGCAAGCTTTACGAAGGCAAGGCGCTCGCTCTCGCCCTGCCCCGAAACACCGCAGAGGTGTCGAAACTGCTCGCCTTCTGCAACGTGTGGCGCATCGGGGTCGTCCCGCAGGGCGGCAATACCAGTTACTGCGGGGGCACGGCACCCGACGCTTCGGGCACCCAACTCGTGCTGTCACTGCGTAGGATGAACACCATTCGCGAGATGAACCCGGTCAATGATTCGATGATCGTCGAAGCGGGTTGCATTTTGGCGGACGTGCAACGGGCCGCGGCGGATGCCGGACATTTCTTCCCGCTCAGTCTCGGCGCCGAGGGCAGCTGCCAGATCGGCGGCAACCTCTCGACCAATGCGGGCGGCGTGAACGTGGTGCGCTACGGCATGGCCCGAGATCTCGTCCTCGGACTCGAGGTGGTGCTCGCCGATGGCCGGGTGCTCTCGACCCTCCAGGCCTTGCGCAAGGACAACACGGGTTACGACCTGCGACACCTCTTCATCGGCGCAGAAGGCACCCTCGGTGTGATCACGGCCGCGAGCCTGAAGCTTTTTCCGGCGCCGCGCAGCGTCGCGACGGCATTCGTCGCTGTGCCGACCCCTGCTTCGGCCGTATCGCTACTTGCCGAGCTTCGACGCCATTGCG
The DNA here is from genome assembly GCA_044344725.1 of Steroidobacteraceae bacterium. GTDB lineage: Bacteria > Pseudomonadota > Gammaproteobacteria > Steroidobacterales > Steroidobacteraceae > UBA964. The sequence goes on from JBIJCL010000108.1 coordinate 3,491, forward strand.
GCGATCTCGTCTCATCTTTCGAACTCATTCCCGATGTGGCCATCGATCTGGTCGTTCGACACCTTCCGGGGAGCCGATCGCCTCTTCAGGGCGCCTCACCGTGGTATGTGCTCTGCGAAATCACGAGCGCCATGACGAACGAGCCGCTCGCCGAACGATTGGAGGTCGCCCTGGCCGCAGCGCTCGAGGCGGGTCTCGTCACCGATGCCACGATTGCACAAAGCGAGCGCGAACGGCAGGACTTCTGGTTCATCCGCGAGCACATCCCCGAGGCCCAGCGTCGCGACGGACCAAGCATCAAACACGACATCTCCTTGCCGCTCGATCGCCTCGCGGAGTTCATCACGAGCACGAGCGCCTGGTTGCGTGAGCAGGTTCCCGAGGGCGTCCTCGTCTGTTACGGACACGTGGGCGACGGCAATCTGCATTTCAACATCAATCAGTCGTCGAACGCGGCGCAGTCGTTGGACGCGGCGCAGCCGCCGAACGCAGCCGCGGCCGGCGCATTGCTCCCCCGCCAAAACGAGATCCGTCGCGTCATCCATGATCGCGTACACGCGCTCAGTGGCAGCTTTAGCGCCGAGCACGGCATCGGTCGTCACAAGGTCGAGGAACTCGAACGCTACGCCTCTCCGCTCGAACTCGAACTCATGCGGGCGATCAAACGGACGTTCGACCCGAACGGCATCATGAATCCGGGCAAAGTTCTGCGTGCAGGAGGCGCCTCGCGATGAGCGGCCACTGCGTCGGCGGGTTACACGAAGTCTGTGTCGGTGTGCCCGACCTCGAAATCGCCGCAGCGGATTTCGCCGCCTATGGTTGCCGCCCCGCCGAAACCGGAACGCTCGATGCGGCGGGCGCTCGATCACTCTACGGCGTCGACTCGGCAGTTCGTTCGTTACGCTTGTCGCACCAACAGTCGGACCACGGTCTCGTGCGGCTCATGCAATGGGATCGCCCGATCAACGAAGGCCTTGGTCTAGGTGAAAACCTGCGCTGCACAGGATCGAGATGGGGCGTTCGCGTGACCTCGAGCGCATTCAATATCTTGAACCATGCCGAGCGGGCGCGTCAGGCCGGCCAACCCCTCTCGCTCATCGAACCCCTGCTCGCCGTCATCGGCGAAGTGAGCGGTACGGGCGCCGCACGACCTTTTCGCGATCCGGTGGTCGGCGTGCGCGAAATGGTGCTGCTGCAGCCCTTCTACCGACAAGTATTCTTTGAGCGCTTCGGCTACGAGAGCCCGCTTTACGGACAAATCGATCCGACGAGCCTGCTGCGCACCAGTCAGCACACGCACTTCGGACTCATGATCGCAAACGACGATCCGAAGATCTTCGATTTTTACGACAGCGTGCTCGGTCTCAAACGTATGCTCGATGAGGTGACGCCTTACGAGAACGCCACCGGCTCACGACGCATCTTCGGGCTCGAGCCCGGCGAAGGTTTTCACATGGTCGATTTCGACGACCCCGCGTCTGGTCATGCGCTACGCGAACGCCGCTCCGGCAAACTCAAGTGCGTGCGATTTGCCGCCTCGGCCAAGATCGAACACAAACTCGATCGATCGCGAGCGGGCTGCCTTGGATACAGTCTCTATTGCTGGCGCGTCGACGACATCGACGCCATGCGCAGAAAAGTCGACGCCAGTGCAGTCACGCAACTGACGCCAATCAAAGAAGACGAATTCGGCCGACGAAGTTTCACCTTCTTCGCACCGGACGGTTACCACTGGATGCTGCTGCAAGCTTGAGGCGGCGCCCGCAGCGAACGCCGGAATCGCTCGCACGGCGGATACCAAGAGACGCCTTCAGCGGCGTGCGCTTTCGATCTCGATGTATCGGATGAGCGCCGCACGATCGGCGGCATTGGCGACACCCGCAAACGCCATGATGTTGCCGGGGACGACGGCACCAGGTTTCTCGATCCAGCGATCGAGCGTCGCCTTGTCCCACACGATCTTTGACGAGGACAGCGCAGCCGAGTAGCTGAAGCCTTCGACCTGCCCCGCGCGCTGACCCATGATGCCCGAGAGGTTGGGTCCCACCTTCTGCACCGCGCTCGGCTGCAAGTCATGACACGCCCGACACTGGATGTAGAGCAGTCGCCCGCGCTTGTACTCGGGAGACTGAGTGACCTCTGCGGAGACCCAAGAGGGCCCCATGGCGGCCAAGATCGCGATCAGGAGTCGTGTCATCGTGAACCTCACTCGTCGACGCCCCGATTTTTACGACGGACGCACCCGCATCAAACCCTCTTGAGCAACACTCGCCACCAGTCGGCCGTCACGACTGTAGATGCTCCCGCGGGCGAAACCGCGGCCTCCGGAGGCACTAGGACTCTCGACGTCGTAGAGCAACCAGTCGTCGGCCCGGAACGGCCGATGGAACCACAGCGCGTGGTCGATGCTCGCCATGACCATCTCGCCGATCGCGAACTTGCCGTGGTGGGGTCGCGTCGCCGCAGTCAGCAAGTTGAAATCGGACAGATACGCCAGCAGACAGCGATGCAAGCGATCGTCACCGAGGATGGGCTCGGGAATCCGAAACCAGACACGTTCGCAGGCCGGGCTCGCGGTGCGACTCAAAAAATCGATCGGCTCCACGGGACGCATTTCGACCGGACGCTCGCGTATCAGGAAACGACGCAACCTCTCCGGCAGTTTTGCGGCGACTTCCGGCGTCGGACGACTCCAGTCGGGTAACGTCTCGGGCGCCGGCACCTCGGGCATCGTCGACTGATGATCGAGGCCCGGTTCAGGGCGCTGAAACGACGCAGCGCAGGTGAAGATTTGCTCGCCGTTCTGCAAGGCGATGACGCGGCGCGACGAAAACGAATGTCCGTCGCGGCTGCGGTCCACTTGGTACACGATGGGTCGATTG
>JBIJCL010000109.1:0-6239 GCA_044344725.1 Steroidobacteraceae bacterium
CAGAACTTGCTCGGCAAGCGCGTCGACTACTCGGGCCGTTCGGTCATCGTGGTCGGTCCGACGCTGCGTCTGCACCAGTGCGGTCTGCCGAAGAAGATGGCGCTCGAACTCTTCAAGCCGTTCATCTTCCACAAGCTCCAGCTGCGTGGTGATGCTTCGACGATCAAGGCGGCCAAGCGTCTCGTCGAGCGTGAGGGTCCAGAGGTGTGGGACATCCTCTCCGAGGTGATCCGCGAGCACCCCGTGCTCCTCAACCGCGCCCCGACGCTGCACCGTCTCGGCATCCAGGCTTTCGAGCCGGTGCTGATCGAAGGCAAGGCGATCCAGCTGCATCCGCTCGTTTGCACGGCGTTCAACGCCGACTTCGACGGTGACCAGATGGCCGTGCACGTTCCGCTCTCGCTCGAGGCTCAGCTCGAAGCGCGCGCGTTGATGATGTCTTCCAACAACATCCTCTCACCGGCGAACGGCGACCCGATCATCGTGCCGTCGCAGGACGTCGTCCTCGGTCTCTATTACATGACCCGTGAGCGCGTGGGCGCGAAGGGTGAGGGCATGATGTTCTCCGACGTGGGCGAGGCGCACCGCGCCTATGAAACCCGCGAAGTGGACCTGCAGGCCCGCATCACCGTCCGCATCAACGAGACGATCATCGAGAATGGCGAGAAGAAGGCCCGTCGTCGCGTGGTGAAGACCACGGTCGGCCGCGCACTGCTCTCGGAAGTCATTCCCGAGGGCCTCTCGTTCGACATCATCAACCAGGACATGACCAAGAAGGCGATCTCGGCGACCATCAACGCCTGCTATCGCCAGCTCGGCCTCAAAGATACGGTCATCTTCGCCGACCGACTCATGTACACGGGTTTCCATTACTCGACCCGTGCATCGGTCTCGTTCGGCATCGACGACATCGTCATCCCCGAGCAGAAGGTGAAGATCGTCGCGTCGGCCGATCGCGAAGTGAAGGAGATCCAGGATCAATACGCCTCGGGTCTCGTCACGAACGGCGAGCGCTACAACAAGGTCGTCGACATCTGGTCGCGCGCCAACGATCAAGTCGCCAAGGCGATGATGGAGAAGCTCGGCTCGGAAGAGGCGACGGACTCCAAGGGTCAGAAGCAGCGTCAGAAGTCGTTCAACTCCATCTTCATGATGGCGGACTCGGGCGCTCGTGGTAGCGCGGCGCAGATCCGACAGCTCGCCGGTATGCGCGGACTCATGGCGAAGCCGGACGGCTCGATCATCGAGACTCCGATCACCGCGAACTTCCGCGAAGGCCTCAACGTTCTGCAGTACTTCATCTCGACCCACGGCGCCCGTAAGGGTCTCGCGGACACCGCGTTGAAGACCGCGAACTCGGGTTACCTGACGCGTCGTCTCGTCGACGTCGCCCAGGATCTCGTGGTCACGGAAGTCGATTGCGGCACGACCGAGGGTCTCTCGGTCACGCCGATCGTCGAAGGCGGCGACGTGGTCGAAGGCCTCGGCGAGCGTGTGCTCGGTCGCGTGGTCGTCGAAGACGTGCTGCGTCCGGGCGGCAAGGGTGCGGTACTCATCGAAGCGGGTACGCTCATCGACGAGCATCTCGTCCGCACGCTCGAACAGCACGGCGTCGATCAGGTTCAGGTGCGTTCGCCCATCACTTGCGCGACCCGCTACGGTGTCTGCTCGATGTGCTACGGGCGTGATCTCGCGCGCGGTCGCATCATCAACATCGGTGAGGCGGTCGGCGTCATGGCCGCGCAGTCGATCGGTGAGCCGGGTACCCAGCTCACGATGCGTACGTTCCACATCGGTGGTGCGGCATCGCGAGCGGCGGCGGCCTCGAGCGTCGAGGTTCGCAACAAGGGCACGCTGCGCTTCCACAACGTGAAGACCGTGTCGCACGAAAAGGGTTACCTCGTGGCGGTGTCTCGCTCGGGTGAAATCGGCGTGGTCGATGAATTCGGCCGCGAGCGCGAGCGCTACAAGATCCCCTACGGTGCGCAGATCGGTTTGACCGAAGGCACTCAGGTGGCCGCGGGTCAGACCGTTGCGACTTGGGATCCGCACACCCACCCCGTCGTCACGGAAGTGGCCGGTTTCCTGCGCTTCCAGGACTTCGTCGATGGCCTCACGGTGACCCGTCAGGTCGATGAGGTCACGGGTCTTTCGTCCGTCGTCGTCATGGACGGCAGCAAGCAGCGCGGCGGCAAAGAATTGCGTCCGACGATCAAGCTCGTGAATGCGAAGGGCAAAGAAGTGCCGTTCGCGAACACGACGATCCCGGCCGTGTACACGCTGCCTGCCGGCGCCCTCATCAGCCTCGAAGACGGGGCCAAGGTGGCGGTCGGTGACGTCATTGCACGCATTCCGCAGGAGTCCTCGAAGACCCGCGACATCACGGGCGGTCTGCCGCGCGTGGCGGACCTCTTCGAAGCTCGCAAGCCGAAGGACCAGGCGATCCTCGCCGAGAAGAGCGGCACCGTGAGCTTCGGCAAGGAGACCAAGGGCAAGCGTCGTCTCATCATCACCGACGAGAAGGGTGAGAAGTACGAAGAGCTCATCCCGAAATGGCGTCAGCTCAACGTCTTCGAAGGCGAGAACGTCACCCGTGGTGAAGTCATCGCCGACGGCGAGCCGAACCCGCACGACATCCTGCGATTGCAGGGCGTCGAGGCACTCGCGAACTACCTCGTCCGCGAGATCCAGGACGTCTACCGTCTGCAGGGCGTGAAGATCAACGATAAGCACATCGAGGTCATCATCCGACAGATGCTGCGCAAGGCGGAGGTCACGAGCACGGGCGATACGCCGCTGCTCAAGGGCGAACAGCTCGACCGTTCGCGTGCGCTCGACATCAACGATCGCATGGCCGGAGAGGGTAAGCAGGGTGCGGCGCTGTCGCCGGTGTTGCTCGGCATCACCAAGGCCTCGCTCGCCACCGAGTCGTTCATCTCTGCGGCGTCGTTCCAAGAGACCACCCGCGTCCTCACCGAGGCGGCGGTTCGCGGTCTCAAGGACGATCTGCGTGGCCTCAAGGAAAACGTCATCGTCGGAAGACTCATTCCGGCCGGTACGGGCTTTGCCGCCCACGCTCATCGTCGGCGCAAGCTCGACGACGCGTCGGCGCGCAGCTTCATGGACGTTGGCGGGGCATCGGGTGGTGAAACCGACGAGCCCACGGTCGGCGAAGAAGAGGGTGCCACCGGCTGATGTACGAACCTGTCGCAGAGGATTTGTCGGACGACGATGAACTCGGCGCCGGCCTCGGCGACCGACGGAACGCGCTACCGGGGCATCCCACCCCGGTGCGCGTCCTGCTGCGCGGGCTCGAGCTGATGCAGGCGCTCAGTCGGCATGGTCCGCTGACCACAGCCTCCCTCAGTCAAAAGTTGCGACTCGCCCGAACGACCGTCAACCGCTGCCTGTCGACGCTCGAGGGACAAGGCTTCGTCGAACGATTGGCCAATCGCCGTTATGCGCTGACCGCCAAAGCCGTGACCTTGAGTCATGGTTTCGATGTGGCGACGGAGCGCCTGGAGGGCGTGCGTGTCGCGATGCATGCGGCATCCTCTCGAGTGCAGTGGCCAATGAGCCTCATGAGGCTGCACTTTCCGGATCTGTTCATCGAAGACTCCACCGATCGCGAAAGCGGGTTTGCGGTGCAGCACTTCGAGCGTGGCATGTTCGTGCCCGTACTCACCACGGCGTCGGGGCGCGCCATCATCGCGTATTCGAGTTCGCGAGTCCGCGACACCGTGCTCGAATATCTTTGGGCCAACCGCTCGGCCGACGCGATGTCCACGTGGGCCGATCGAGTCGCATTCGATCGCGACATGGCTCAGATCCGCGAGCGGGGTTATGCGCGATGCGTCCGCCCGCTGCGGCTCACCGAGCAAGGGAGTCTCGCTGTTCCGGTGCTGGTCGACGGCGAACCGATCGCGGCACTTGCCGTCCGTTTCGCGTTGTCGGCGGTGTCCTTCGAGGAAGCGCGCAAACGTTTGCTGCCCGCCCTGCTCGACATCGTGGTCGGCAAATCCGGCTGATCGGATTCCCGAGACGCTGCCTCACCTTTTGATCCGCAACCGCTCTATAGTGAGCTTCGATGGGCTGCGATAGGGGTATGGCGTGACCGGGTCTTTGGTTTATCTGATGCTGTTTCTCGCCGGAGCCGTGCTCGGCGGGGTCATTGGCACGCTCGTGGGCCGCCAACGAGCTTCTTCCGCGCTACAGGCGCGCATCCTCGAACTGACGGCGCAGAACGCCGCGTTGCAAGCCACACTCGAGCGTGATCGTGCCGCCGCCGACGAAAAACTCGCCGTACTCGATGCCGCGCGCGAGCAACTCGCCAACGCCTTCAAGGCGCTCTCGGCCGAGGCGCTGCATACCAACAATCAGCAGTTCCTCGAGCTCGCGCGGACCCAGCTCGAGAATTTCCAGGTTCAGGCACGCTCCGATCTCGAGGTTAGGCAGCGCAAGATCGATGAATCTTTGAAGCCTATTCGCGAGTCCATCGACAAGTTCGATCTGCAGGTCAGAGATCTCGAGAAGAATCGGGCGGTGGCGTATCAGTCGCTGACGGATCAAGTCCAATTGCTCATGCGCGAGCAAGTCGCACTGCGCGGAGAGACGAGCAATCTCGTGAGTGCCCTGCGGCAACCCACGGTTCGTGGGCGTTGGGGCGAAATTCAGTTGCGACGTGTCGTGGAGCTTGCGGGCATGCTGTCGCATTGCGACTTCCGCGAGCAGCAATCGATCGACACCGAAGACGGACGGTTGCGTCCCGATCTCATCATCCATTTGCCGCGTGGGCGAACGGTGATCGTCGATTCCAAGGTGCCGCTGTCGGGGTATCTTGCGGCGCTCGAGGCGCGAGACGAGGCGACGCGCACGTTGCATCTTCAGGAGCACTCGCGCGCGGTCAAAGGTCACATCACGGCGCTCTCGCGAAAAGGGTATGCCGCCGAGGTGCGTGGCAGTGCCGAGTTCGTGGTGATGTTCCTGCCGGGCGAAGTGTTCTTCAGCGCGGCGCTGGAGCAGGATCCTTCCCTCATCGAAGCGGGTGTTGACCAAGGCGTGATGATCGCCACGCCGACTTCGCTCATCGCTTTGCTGCGTGCGGTCGCTTACGGTTGGCGCCAGGAAGAGATCGCGCACAACGCCGAAAAAATCAGCGAGCTCGGAAAGGAGGTGTATGACCGCCTCTCCGTCATGGGTGAGCATTGGGCGCGCGTCGGCAAGAACCTCAAGCAAGCGGTCGATGGTTACAACTCGGCGATCAGTTCGCTCGAGAGCCGGGTGATGGTTTCGGCGCGCCGCCTGCGCGATCTGGACCCCGCGCTCGACGCTGGGCGGCTCGAGCCCATCGACCCGGTGGATGTCACGCCGCGCCCGCTGCGTGATGAATCCGTGAAACTTCCGGGGCCGTCCGAGTCCTAGTCCCGGAGTGCGAGAGCTCGACTCGTTCGTTTAGCTCGACTCGTTCGACTAACGCGGCTTCACCTCGAACACACGCGCAACGCCGCGGCCCCGCGGGTCGGCTGCTGCACTCGTGTTTCCGGCCGCGTCGACATCGATGAGCTGCATGTCGCCGAATTCCCAACTGCTTTTTCGCACATCCCAACCGAGCGCCTTGAGGCCCTCCAGGGTCGAGGCGTCGCCGAGATCGCAGCACATGCTGTGGATGACGACATTCGGGGGCAGCAGTTGATGGTGGAAGCGCGAGGCGGACACGGCTTCGTTCGCACTCATTTTGAAGTCGAGGCGGTTGACCATGGTTTGAAACACGGCGGTGAAGATCGTCGATCCGCCTGGGGTGCCGACGATCATGCGCGGCTGTCCGTCGGCGAGCAGTAGCGTCGGCGTCATGGAGGAGAGCATGCGTTTGCCTGGAACGATTTCGTTGGCGATGCCACCGACGACGCCATAAAGGTTGGGCACCCCGGGTTTCGTGCTGAAATCATCCATCTCGTTGTTGAGCAGGAAGCCCGCGCCTTCGACGACCACGCCACTGCCGAAGCCGCCATTCAGGGTGTAGGTGAGCGAGACGGCATTACCCTCGCCATCGAGGATGGAGAAGTGTGTCGTCTGCAGACTCTCGGCGAGCCCAGGACGAACGCTCGAGGTATTGGAAATCGAGTTGCGACTGACCTCGGCCGCGCGTCGCGCGGTGTAACGCTCATCGATGAGTCTGTCGACTGGCACTTTGACGAAATCGGGATCACCAAGATATTCCGCTCGGTCAGCGAAGACTCGCT
>JBIJCL010000110.1:0-6235 GCA_044344725.1 Steroidobacteraceae bacterium
CTTCACGTCCATGCTCAAGCGAGCCATCCGCACCCTTTGCATCATGCTCGATGAAATGGATCGCATGTGGATCCCCGTCGAGCGCAGCTGGCGACTCAACGAACGGCACTATGGCGCGTTGCAGGGCCTCAACAAAGCCGAGACGGTCGCTCGTCACGGCGAGGCGCAGGTCAAAATCTGGCGCCGCAGCTACGACATCCCGCCCCCTGCGCTCGAGGCGAGTGATCCTCGCCATCCGCGATTCGATGTACGGTACTCGGGAGTCGACCCCGCTCTGCTGCCGGCCACGGAATCTTTGAAAGACACTCTGGCGCGGGTGCAGCCCTTTTGGGAATCACGCATCGCCCCCGAACTGCGCGCCGGACGCAACGTGCTCGTCGCCGCGCACGGCAATAGCCTGCGTGCGATGGTCAAAATGCTCGATGGCGTACCCGAGAGCGAGATCGTCGAGCTCAACATCCCGACGGGGGTGCCGCTGCTATACGATCTCGACGAGGCGCTCAAACCACGGGGCAGTCGCTATCTCGGCGATGCGGAAGCCATCAAGGCTGCGGCCGAGGCCGTGCGACGCCAGACCGAGAAACGCTGAATCGCCGAAGCGAACGCTCAGCTCGTCGGCTTGTCTGGACCGGGCGCCCAGCCGTCGTAACGTCCACCCACCTCGTCGGCGAGCTGACGCAGTCGCGTCGACACCTCGCGCATGCCGTGAACGTTGAGCGACATATTCTTGAGCGCGTGGACGCTCCAGGTCTGATCGACGCTGTCACGCAACTCACGGATATCCGTCTCGAATCCTTCCGAGCGCAAGCGAGAGGCCATGCTCTCGGCCCGATCTTTTGAGGGCACCGCGAGAAAGAAGTCGACGTCGACGGGCTTGAATGGATCGATGCCGCTACGACGCAGGCGCTCGATCATGCGTGCATCCCAATCGTCCTCGCGGGATTTGGACGCGTTGCGGACGTTGTAGATGATGCGCCAGACGGCGATGGCGGCGCCGGCGACCAGAAAAACCACCACCCAATCCATGCACCACCCCTCCGAAGCTGGCTGAGGTCACGCGCGCGCGTGACGCGTCCGAACGATCACTCGTCGGGTGCGATCGTCACTCGCAGACCGTCGAGTTCGTCGGTCATGTCGATCTGGCAGGAGAGGCGCGAGCCGTCCTTGTGATGAGCCAGCTCCTGCAACAACTCGCGCTCGTCCGACATCGGCGCGGGAATTTTGCCCGACCATGCCGGATCGACGTAAACGTGGCAGGTGGCGCAGGAACACATACCGCCGCAAATCGCCGCGATGCCGTAATCCAGCTCGCGGAGAGTTTCCATGATTTTGACGCCGGCCCGGGCCGGGACGTCGTGTTCGTGACCGTCACGATCGATGACTTTGAGTGTAGGCATAGGCGTAGTTTGCCCGGGTCGGGCATCCGATGCCAGCGCAGCGGCGAGCTCCCGCCAGAGATCATCGAGCAGTCCTCGCGCCCGCACGCGGACGTCGAACTCCGCCGGGGCGACAGACCAATCGTCGAGCCCGGCCGTCGCGAGCGCGAGCCCAGCGAGATCTTCGTCGCCATGCCCCCGATGCGCATATTCCCAATCGATGAGACAAAGCGATCCGTCGGCGCGAACGAGCACGTTCTCTGGCGTGAGATCGCCGTGGACGAGCGACGTGACCGAACCTTCGATCAGCGCCATCCGCTCGGTACACCCATCGAGCTCCTGCCGATACCGCCGAGCGCGCTCGGGCGCGTATCGCTCGAGTCGCTCATACAAGGCTCGGAGTCGCGCCGCGACATCGAGCGTCGGCAGAGACGAGGAATCGATCGAGCGCAAACGCGAAAGCAACTCATGCATCGCGCGACGGCGCTCCGGTCGCGTACTCCAGTCGGCCTCCAAAGGCTCGCCGTCGACGAACGGCATGATCATGAACCGACGGGTCCGGTCGTACTCGAGGACGGGAGGCGCCAGCCCCTGCTCTGCCGCCAAACGCTGGGCATCGACTTCGGCATCCGGGTTGATGCCGAGTTCATCGGCTACGAGAGGTGCCGCCCACTCGCGACGGACGACGCGTCCGCGTTCATCCTGCAGCACGACCACTCGATTGACGGCCATCACTGACGGCGATACTGAGCGAGCCATTCACGCCAACCGAATACGGCGATGACGAAGTACACCACGTAGAGACCCGCCACCAACGAGAGCCCCTGAACGCCGTAAAGAAAAATGGAGACCGCATTGACCGCGAACCAATACAGCCAGTTCTCGAGCACGCTGCGTGCCGTCATCCACGTTGCGAGCAAACTCGCGCAAGTCACCGCCGCATCGAGTCGCGGCCAGCTGGCGCCCGTCGTCTCAGCAAGCGCCGGAGACAACACGAGCGACGCAGCGGCGATACCGACGAGCGCGAGCACATGCCCCCGCAGTGGCCAACGTCGAATCACGGGACCTTTCCGCGAGTCTTCGAGACGCTGATCGTGCGGGTCGGCCTCGGTCTTTCGTGCACTCCATTGCCAAAAGCCGTAGACCGCCATCCCGACGTAGATCGTTTGCAGGGCGGACTGCAGCGGCAGCGCCGAGCGCGCGGCCAACCAAGCCAACAAGGCCGAGGAGATTCCGCCGAACACCCACGCCCAACGGATGCGTCGCACCGCGAGCAAGGCGTAGCCGATGCCCGTGGCAACGGCAAAGTATTCGATCCAGGCGCTCACTCAGCGCACCTGCCACGTCGCAGAGACACCGATCGAGCGCGGATCGGCCTGCTGGACGTAGAGTTTATTCGGGTAGTCGGGAGGTTCGTTACCAAAGAAAAACCCTCGCATGGCATAGTTTTCATCAAGCGCATTGCGCATCCACCCGTCGATCCTCCAACGACCCATGTCATACCCCGCACGCAGGTTGACGAGTGAATACGGCGTCGAACGCTGGTCATGACTATCGCTGAAATAGAACGCTGCGACACGTTGCGCGTCGACTCTCGCAAACCAGCCCGTGGGGTGCCGATAGTCGAGCGACAACGAGATCTGGTAATTCGGAGCATGCGCCTGGCCGCGACCGGAGAGGTCACGATCTGCCACCACATATTCCTCGAACTGCGTGCGCAACAGACCCAATGTCGCACCGATAGACCACGACTGCGAGACTTTCGCGAACACCGAGCCCTCGAGTCCGTAGTTGGTGCTTCGAGCCGCATTGTCGGTGAGATAGATGAAGGAGAGCGGGTCGCCCGGATCGAGCTGCGCCGACGTGCTCACCTGCTGGGCTCGGCGCCACATGTAAAAAAGCGCGACGTCGTACCGCAGCCCTCGTGAGGCATCGTCGAATTTATAGCCGAGCTCGACGCTATGCAGCAGCTCCGCGTCGAACTCCCGTCGATCGACCGGTACGACCACACCGATATTGAAACCACCCGCCTTGTAACCTCGCGCGAGTGCGAGGTACCCCATGCGATGGTCATCGGGTCGATATTCGATCGAGGCATTGCCACCGACCATCGTCTCGGTCGGGGCGAGGTCGCTGCCGTCGGTGTCGCGGTACCGTGCCTCACGATTCTCGAGACGCAGACCCACGCTCGCGCGCCAGCGTGGACTCAACTCCCGAGCCACGCTGGTATATGCAGCGAGCGAGTCGGCCTCGTAATCACTGACGATGGCGCGATAAAGCTCTCCCCCATAGAGATCGAGCTGGTCATTGCCCTCGGTCAAACGCTGCGCGTAAAGACCGCCGATGAGATCGAGCCCCGCCCTCTCGAGCGACCACCGGAAATCCTGCGTGAGACTGCGTCGGTCACGGAAGAATCTCGAGGTGAAGTCGTACTCCGGGTCGGCCGCCCAATCGCCGTCGAACGAATACACGATATCGGCATCGACCACGGCGGTCACGCTGCGAAAGTCGATGTCCCCGCCCTTGTTTTGCAACGTCAGCGATGCTCCCCTCGATTGCTGACGATCTCTTCCCGGATCATCCGATCGGGTGACTCGGGAGTTGTCGGTTGCGAAGGCATCGAAGCCGTTGTCGAGATCGACTGCAAGCACGGAAAGATCCGCGTGCCATCGCGAGTTCAATTCATGACGACTGCGCCAACGCAGCGTACGTTCGTCGAACCCATTGGTATCGTCGCGCGACAACGTGACGTTTCGCCGTGAACCATCACCTCGAAATCCTTGAGCCACGACGCGGAAGGTCGAGTCGCGATCGACTCCGATCGCACCCCCAGCGACAAGCCCGAGAGCGCCCACGCCGAAATCGCCCGCGATCGCCTCGAGTCGAAGTTCATCGTCGATCGTCGGCGCGCGCGTACGCAAATTGATGAGACCCGCGAGCGCGTTCGCCCCGAGCGTGGTGCTCTGCGGTCCGCGCAGGACCTCGAGCTGACCGAGATCGATCAGTGTCGCCGGCATGCCGATCCCCGAAAAATCCATGCCGTCGATCAAAAATCCGACAGAAGGATTCGGTGCGCCTTGCCACTGGTCGTTTTCGCCGATCCCACGAAGTTGGAAGTAACGCGGACGAGAGGTGCCGGCCGCCCAATTCAAGTTGGGCACCAACGGGAGAACGTCTTGGAGATGCTGGACACCCGCTTCGCGCAGGGTAGCCGTGTCGATCACGGTGGCACTTGCTGCAAGGGCGAGAGCCGACTGCGGCCGTAAGGTCGCGGTGATGACGACCTCTTCCAATTCCGTGGCGGCTGAATTTTTTGAGGCGATGACGACCACGGTCGCCGCCCAAAAGACAATCAAAGAATGAAAGGCACGAAAAGATCTGAAGTCCACCTGCTCCCTCCGCCGGTACTAACCGGATCAGGTTCAACGGGTTCGCCGCCCCATGCGGCATCTCAGGCCCTTCCGGACCACCCCAAGGTCCCGCGTATTTTCCATGTGAATCATGGGTTTGCAAGGGCATTGCCCACCCCCTACGAAAAGGAGTGACCTGCGGGGTCCTCTTCCCTACAATCGCGACCCTTGCGGCTCGCGCCGCAGGCTTCTGGAGTCCAAGCTCGATGGCCAGATCGATCAAAGTTTTCCAAGTTGACGCCTTCACGCAAAAGCTCTTCACGGGCAATCCAGCCGGAGTGGTGCTGGGCGCCGAGGTGCTGAGCGACGATGAGATGCTGGCGATCGCGCGCGAGCTCAACAATGGCGATACGGCTTTCGTGTTGCCACCCGAGTCAGACGATCACGACGTTCGAGTGCGCTTCTTCACACCGCGCACCGAGTCGTCGTTCGTCGGTCACGCGACCATCGCCACGCAGTACGTGCTCTCGGAAGCGGCAAATTCACCCCGACGGCGTCGCCAGCGTCAGAAGGCCGGACTCGTCGACGTCGACATCCGGGGCATCGGACCGGACCGGCGCATCGCCGTGCGCCAACCGGCGCCCATCCTCGGCCGCGAACTCAACGAGCGAGAACGGCTCGCCGTCCTCGATGCTCTCGCACTCTCGAGTGCCGACCTCGACCCGCGGTGCGAAATGCGTATCGTCGGCTCTGCGGGTAATCGTTTGCTCATCGGCGTGCGTAGTCCGCAGCAACTCAAGCAGATGAAACCCGATTTCAACCGCCTGACGACCCTCTCCGCCCAGCTTGGCGCATCGGGGCATTTCGTGTTCACGCTGGACTCAGGGGTTGAGGGTTGTCTCACCCAATCACGGATGTTCTGCCCCGCGATCGGCATCCCGGAAGATCCCGTCTCGGGCAACGCCCACGGACTCCTCGGTGCCTATCTGCTGCACCACGGCCTACTGAAGCGCGAAGGCGATCACGTCCATTTTTCAGGCGCGCAGGGACAGTTCATGAATCGTCCGGGTCGTGTCGACGTCGACCTCGAGTTCAAGGACAACTCGCTCGAAGGCGTCTGGATCATCGGCAGCGCCGCCATGGTCTTCGAGACCACGATCGCGCTGCCCTGACCCCAAAGACGTCGATCAAAAAAAACGCCGGCGTGACCTCTCAGCCACGCCGGCGCTCGTGATGCGATCACGGTCGACTTAGAACTTGTACTCCATCAGCAACGTGAAGCTGCGATTGCGCGGATCTGCCACGCGCGGCTCCCACGAACTGCCCGAGCCGAAGTTGCTGTCGTACGTGATGGCGAACGGCGGGTCCTCGTTGGTGAGGTTTTTGATACCCGCCGTCACCGTCATTCCTTCGAACCCACGCCAGGTCACCGACGCGTTGTAGGTGACGTAGGTATCGACGAAACGATCGAGATTCGAGGGCGAGACAATGCCGGCCGTCACGCCTGGC
>JBIJCL010000111.1:0-6232 GCA_044344725.1 Steroidobacteraceae bacterium
GTTCCACCATCGTGGCCGCTGACGAGCACGACGTCGGCGTGCGCCTTGGCCACTCCGGCGGCGATGGTGCCGACCCCGACTTCCGCCACGAGCTTGACGCTCACCCGCGCTTGGCGGTTCGCATTCTTGAGGTCGTGGATGAGCTGAGCGAGGTCTTCGATCGAATAGATATCGTGATGCGGCGGCGGAGAGATCAAGCCCACTCCAGGCGTCGTGTGCCGAGCCTTCGCGATCCAGGGATAGACTTTTGTCCCCGGGAGTTGTCCGCCCTCGCCGGGCTTCGCACCCTGCGCCATCTTGATCTGTATTTCTTTGGCTTGGACGAGATACTCGCTCGTGACGCCGAAGCGTCCCGAGGCGACTTGCTTGATCGCCGAATTCTTAGAATCCCCATTGGGCATCGGAACGTAACGATCGGGATCTTCACCGCCTTCGCCCGTGTTGCTCTTGCCGCCGATGCGGTTCATGGCGATCGCAAGCGTCTCGTGGGCTTCCTTGCTGATCGAGCCATAGCTCATGGCGCCCGTCTTGAAGCGCTTCATGATGCTCTCGATCGATTCCACCTCTTCGATCGGTACCGACTCGCCCTTCTTGAAGTCGAGAAGTCCACGCAAGGTCGAGAGGTTCTTGGCGCGATCGTCGATCAGCTCGGCATACGACTTGAACGTCGCATAGCTGCCCGTACGCACGGCCTTTTGCAGGCGGTGGATACTCTCGGGGTTGAACACGTGGAACTCGCCGTCGGCGCGCCACTGGTACTGACCTCCGGTCGGCAACACCTGGTCGCCCGTCGGTCGGTCGGGGAACGCGGCGTTGTGACGCATCAGCACCTCGGACGCGATCGTCTCGAGTCCGATGCCGCCCACGCGCGAGGCCGTGCCGGTGAAATATTCGTCGATCACGTCCTGACGCAGACCGATCGCTTCGAACACCTGCGCGCCGTGATAACTCTGCACCGCGGAGATGCCCATCTTCGACATCACTTTGACCACGCCCTTGGTCGCCGCCTTGGCGAAGTTGGCGCAAGCAAGCGTGTGGTCGACGTTGGGCAAGAGGTTGTCGCGGATCATGCCGTCGAGCGTTTCGAAAGCGAGGTACGGATTGACGACGCTGCAGCCATAGCCGATGAGCAGTGCGAAGTGGTGAACCTCGCGCGCTTCGCCGGTTTCGATGGCGAGCGAGACCCGCATGCGCAAACCTTCGCGGATCAGGAAATGATGAAGCGCAGAGACCGCAAGCAACGAGGGAATGGCCGCCATCTCGCGCGTCACGCCTCGATCGCTGAGGATGAGGATGTTGACCTCGTCCTCCGTGATGAGCCGACGGGCCTCGGCGCGCATTTGCTCGATGGCCTTGGCAAGCCCTTCTTCACCGCGAGCCGCGCGGAACAGCAAGGACACCGTACCTACCTTGAGACCCGGCAGCGCAATTCGGCGGATCTTCGCAAACTCTTCGTTGGTGACGACCGGCGCCTTGAGCTCGATGCGTCGGCAGTCGGTAGGCTTCGGATCGAGCAAATTGCCCTCGGAGCCGAGCCAGACATCGGATGAGGTGATGATCTCTTCGCGGATACTGTCGATCGGCGGATTCGTGACCTGCGCGAACAACTGCTTGAAATAGTCGTAGATCAGACGCGGTCGCTTGGAGAGCACGGCGAGCGGCGTATCGTTTCCCATCGAGCCGACGGCATCGACGCCATCGCGCGCCATGGGCGCCATCAAGATCCGTTGGTCTTCGAAGCTGTAGCCGAAAGCGATCTGTCTCGCGAGCAGCAAGTCGGGCTCGGGCGCGGGCAACTGCGGCGCGGCGGGCAAATCTTTGAGATAGACCAGGTGCTCGGCGAGCCAATCGGCGTAGGGCCATTCGTTGCAGACCGAGCGCTTGATCTCCTCGTCTTCGATAATCCGTCCCTGCTCGGTATCCACCAAGAACATGCGGCCAGGCTGCAGGCGCCCTTTTTTCTCGATCTGCTCCGCTGGGATGTCGAGCACGCCCGCTTCCGAGGCGACGACCACCATCCCGTCCTTGGTGACGTAGTAACGACCGGGACGCAAACCGTTCCGATCGAGCACGGCGCCGATACGAATGCCGTCCGTAAAAGAAATAGCCGCCGGGCCGTCCCATGGCTCCATCAAGCTGGAGTGGAACTGATAGAACGCCTTGCGCGCGGGGTCCATGGACTCGTGCTTCGACCAAGGCTCCGGGATCATCATCATGATGGCGTGCGGCAACGAGCGCCCCGAGAGCACCATGAGCTCGAGCACGTTGTCGAACATCGAGGAGTCGCTGCCATTGACGTTGACGATGGGCGCGAGCTTTCGCGTGTCGTCACCGAACAACTGCGACTCGAGCAAGGCCTCGCGCGCGCGCATCCAGTTGATGTTGCCGCGCAGCGTGTTGATCTCGCCGTTGTGCGCGATGTACCGGTAAGGATGGGCGCGATCCCAACTCGGGAACGTATTGGTCGAAAAGCGCGAGTGGACGAGCGCGATGGACGTCTCCATCAAAGGATGACGCAGATCGGGGAAGTATTGGTCGAGCTGCATCGTCAGCAGCATTCCCTTGTAGACCAAGGTCTTGTGGGAGAGGCTCGCGACGTACCAATACTCCGCACCGCCGATCGTCGAGACGCGGATCTCGTTGTAGGCACGCTTGCGGATCACGTAAAGCTTGCGCTCGAACTCATCGGCATCAGCGGTGTCCGGCCCGCGCTGCACGAACACCTGGCGCATGAACGGCTCGCTCACCCGAGCGGTTTCACCGAGCATCGAGTTGTCGGTCGGCACCGTGCGGCCACCGAGATAGATCTGCCCTTCCGACTGCACGACTCGAGCAAAGATTTCTTCGATGCGGCGTCGCTGCGTGGCGTTGCGCGGCATGAAAATGAGACCGCAGGCGTACTCGCCGGGCTCGGGCAAAGTGATGTGGGCTTTCTTCGCCGCGTCCTTCAAGAAGGCGTGCGGCATTTGCATGAGCACGCCGGCACCGTCACCGGTGTTGATTTCGCACCCGCAGGCCCCTCGGTGGTCGAGGTTTTTCAAAACCTCGATCGCATCGCGCAGCACCTTGTTGGACTTTCGCCCCTGAATGTCGACGACGAAGCCGAATCCACAGGCATCGTGCTCGTGCTGGGGGTCATACAACCCCTGCTTGGCGGGACGGGTGACTCGGGCGCGATGACCCACGATTTGTTGCTCGGACATGGTTACTCCCAACCCCCAGAGCGACTATAACCACCGGTCACGGCTCGATAAAAGGCTTTCAGTCAATTTGACTCATGTTTATGAGTCAAACAAACTATGTCTATGACAAAGCGCCTTCAGGTCTTGTTCGATGACGGGGAATACGCCGCCCTGCAGGCCGCGGCGGCCAGCCGAGGCATGACCGTCGCCGAGTGGGTTCGGCAAGCGCTTTCGGCAGCGCGTCGGGAGGCTTCCACGGCCGACGTCGACCGCAAGCTCGCAGCGATCCGGACGGCGGTCCGCCATTCCGCCCCCACCGGCACCGTCGAGCGACTGATCTCAGAGACCGAGCGCGGTTATGGGGTCGGCGTCGACGCTCCGCCAGGCAGTGGTGGTTACTGATGGTCTTCGTCGATACCAGTGTCCCGCTGTATCTGGTCGGCGTCGCGCACCCGAACAAGGTGGACGCCCAACGCCGGCTCGAAACGCTCGTCACGCAGCGCGCCCGACTCGTCACAGATACAGAAGTGCTGACGGAGATCCTGCATCGATACACCTCGATCGAGCGCCGCGGGGGCATTCAGCCGGCATTCGACGCCCTGCTCGGCGTGGTCGATGAAGTGCTGCCGGTCGATCGCGAGACTGCAGAACGGACCAAGCAGCTGGTGCTGCAATACCCGACCCTACCGGTTCGGGCGGCCCTGCACGTCGCGACCATGCAGCGTCACGACATCGAGACCGTGCTCAGTTTCGATCCGGCCTTCGATCGAGTGCCGGGACTCACTCGCCTGCGCTGATCAGAACGGGATCGGCTGACCGTCCCAGGCCCAAAGTCGGCCGCTGTCGGCGACGGTGAGACGGTCCACCACCCGCAGCAGCGCGTAGACCGACCGCTCGGGCGTGAATAACTTGGCCGGAGCGACGGCCGTCTGGAACGGTTTCGACAAGCGGGTATCGACGGTGCCCGGGTGCAGGCCGACGCAGATGCCCTGCGGATTGCGCTGACGCAGCTCGATGGCGAAGTTGCGGACGAGCATGTTGAGCGCCGCTTTCGAGGCGCGGTAGGCATGCCACCCACCGAGGCGGTTGTCCTCGATCGAGCCGACCCGCGCGGAGAGGCAGGCGAAGACCGACTTCGAATCGCGACGCAGCAGCCCGAGCGTGTGCTTGGCGATGAGCGCTGGGCCGGTCGTATTGATGGCGAATACCCGCGCCATCGCGGCCGCATCGAGATTACGCCAGGTTTTTTCGGGCTGAAGGCCCTCGGCATGAAGCACGCCCGTCGCGACGAAGACGAAATCGAGTGGCCCTTCGGCACCCGCCGCAGCGGCCACGGCAGCGATCGACGCTTCGTCTTCCAGTGAAAATCGCCAAGGCGCCTCGGCATCGCGCGAGGCTGCGTAAACACGCCCTACACGCGGGTGTGCGCGCAAAATCGCGGCGCAGGAACCACCGATTCCGCCGCCCGCTCCGAACACCAGCGCTCGCATCGGTGCTGCGAAGCTCCCGAGCTCGGTCGGCGTCTCGTTCGTCATGTTCGAAGCACTCCGGAAAAATTTTTCCAAAGGTATTGCACTTGGGGTCGGTGTGCCTTACTTTTCGCGCGCATTGCGAGGTGCAACAAGTAGAGATGAAGACACACATCGCGTCGCAATCCGACGATCCTGGACCCCGTCTCCTCAAGGTCAATCAATACCTCGAGAAGAATTTCCCCGATTTTTTCGCGGAAGCCCGTTTCGACGTCGGTGACGACGACTACTTTCTCTACAGTCGCTTCGGTCAATACCTCGCCCGCTCCATCGAAAATCGCCGCGCACCGCGCGCGAAGATCTATCGCGGGTTCACCGTGCTCAACAAGATGGCCGCCGTGTCTCGCAAAGACCCGCAGGTCCGTCGCATGCTCGTCTCAGGCCCGCTCGAGCACCTGATCGACGCTCCCAAGGCGCGCGCTCTGGCCATGAAACGCCTGTCGCCCGTCGCGCAGGGCTATCTCGAAAGCCTCTGCGAATGACACCGGACTACGGCGCTCACGCCCGACTGGGTGTGGCGGTGCCGCAGGCCAACCCCACCGTCGAGCCTGAGCTTCGGGCCCTGCTTCCCGAGGGCGTCGCGATCTACGCCACGCGTTTGTCGCATCCGGCCCCGGATGTCGAGACTCGGCTCGACCACTACATTCGCCACATTCCCGAGGCGATGGAAACTTTCGGTCATTTGCGACTCGCCGCGTTCGGCTTCGGCTGCACGGGATCGAGCTATCGAGTGGGCCCCGAACTGGAAGATCAACTGACTGCCGAGGCGGCACAACGAAGCGGGATACCGGTCATCACGGCCGCCCAGGCGATCCGACGCAGCCTGCAAACTCTCGGCGCTCGCCGAATCGCCTT
This sequence comes from Steroidobacteraceae bacterium, assembly GCA_044344725.1. Taxonomy (GTDB): domain Bacteria; phylum Pseudomonadota; class Gammaproteobacteria; order Steroidobacterales; family Steroidobacteraceae; genus UBA964. Next base: position 5,567 of record JBIJCL010000111.1, read on the forward strand.
GGTCTCGCCTTATCCGGTCGCGCTGGCCGAGGCAGGTTACGGCTATTGGGCTCGGGCAGGGATCGATGTCGCCGCCAAAGTGCGTGTCGATCCTGCGCTGACCGACACACACGCCATCTACGAGATGACGAGCGACCATGCGCTCGCTGCCGTGCGTAGCCTGAGCTTCGGAGGCGTCGACGCTCTGGTCATGAGCGGCACCGGTATGCCGACGCTGCGGGCGCTGCGCATCCTGCGCGCCGAGTTGCCGATACCGGTGATTTCGTCCAACCTCTGCCTCGCTTGGGCGCTGTTGCGCACAGCCGCTCAAGCGCTCGCGCCGCCTCAGCCTCAAGACTTGCTGGCTGTTTGATCGGCGCTCATTTCTTAGGAGGCCATCCATCATGCACGGACACCATCACGGACTCATCGATAGACGTGCCGCCATTCAACTGGCTCTCGCCTCAGGCCTCGTCACCAGTCTCGGTGGAGCAAATGCCCTGCTCGCCGCCGATGCCTTGCTGCATCGACGTATTCCGTCGAGCGGCGAACGATTGCCCGTCATCGGCGTGGGCACCAACAATTACAGCCCCACCACGCCCGAAGAGCGCGCCGCTCGGCGTGCGGTACTCGAACGCTTGACCGGCTCGGGTCTACGCGTCATCGACACCGCCCCGCTCTACCGCG
>JBIJCL010000112.1:0-6208 GCA_044344725.1 Steroidobacteraceae bacterium
ATCAACGATCTGTGCACGGGTTGCGAGCTATGCATCGCCCCCTGCCCCGTCGACTGCATTCGTATCGTGCCAAGAGCTTCGCTCGGCGCTACCTCGCCGGAGCCCACGGCTGAGAGCAACCTCCTTCGTTTCGAATCGCATGAGACTCGGCGCGCGCTGCGCGAGGCAGAGCGGCGACGGCTGCTCGACGAACGCAAGCAGCGAGTCTCACGTCCACTCTTATGAAACCCGAACTTCGACAACAGATGTTCGAACGTCTTCGGGCGCGCAATCCGCATCCCACGACGGAGCTCGAATATTCGACGCCCTTCGAATTGCTGATCGCCGTGATCTTGTCGGCACAGGCGACCGACAAAGGCGTGAATATCGCGACGCGCAAGTTGTTCCCCGTCGCGAACACACCCGCGACGATCCTGGCGCTCGGTGAGCCCGGACTCACCGAGTTCGTCAAAACAATAGGCCTTTACAAAGGCAAGACCAAAACTATCTTGGCAACCTGGCGTCTGCTCCTCGAGCAGCACGGCGGCGAAGTCCCGAAAACCCGCGACGCTCTCGAGGCGCTACCGGGTGTCGGAAGAAAAACCGCCAATGTCGTACTCAACACGGCTTTCGGCGAACCCACCATGGCGGTGGATACGCATATCTTCCGGGTCGCCAACCGCACCGGACTTGCGCCGGGCCGAACGGTACTGGCGGTCGAAAAAAAGCTGCTCAAGAACGTGCCTGCGGAATTTTTGAAAGACGCCCATCACTGGCTGATCTTGCACGGACGCTACGTCTGCAAGGCTCGGAAACCCAACTGCCCCGCCTGCCCGATCGCCGATCTCTGCAGCTACAAGCGAAAAACTCGCGCGGACGCCTGACATGCTCTTCGGCAACTCCAGAGAATCGTTACGTCGCGGCTGGCTCGAGGCGTTCAAGAAAGCGCAAACCGGCGCACTACTTACCGCGCTCGAGACGCAACTTGCCGATTTGATCCGGGAGCACCCGGAGTATCACGTCTGGCTCGAGCACGGCGACGAAGCGCTCCATGCCGAGTTCTCACCCGAGGGCGGTGGCACAAACCCTTTTCTGCATCTGTCGATGCACCTCGCCCTGCGCGAACAAGTGTCGACCAATCGACCTCAGGGCATTGCGCGCATCCACGCCGCGCTCGCCGCGCGCAGCGATGCGCACGACGCCGAACACCGCATGATGGAAGCCCTAGGGAAAGCCTTGTGGGAGGCGCAGCGCGCCGGGCGCATGCCCGACGAACGCAGTTATCTCGAAGATCTCGAACGACTCGTCACTTCCGCTTCGGGACGTAAAGATCGGTAAGCGTTCCTTCGAAAGCCTCTGCTGCGAAGGCGATCGACTCCGACAGGGTCGGATGCGGATGGATCGTCAGGCCAACATCGGCTGCGTCGGCACCCATCTCGACGGCAAGCGCAACTTCTCCGATGAGCTCGCCGGCGTTCGGACCGACGATGCCGCCGCCGACCACTCGGTGAGTGTCTGGATCGAAGAGCAACTTGGTGAATCCCTCGTCGCGACCCTGTGCGAGTGAGCGTCCGCTCGCCGCCCACGGAAACATCCCTTTTTGGACGGCGATGCCTTTGACCTTGGCCTCGGCCTCGGTGAGACCCACCCAAGCGACTTCGGGATCGGTGTAAGCGACCGAAGGAATCACACGCGCATCGAACGCACGTTTCTCGCCCGCGATCACTTCGGCGGCGACCTTGCCCTCGTGGGTCGCCTTGTGCGCGAGCATCGGCTGACCCACGAGATCGCCGATCGCAAAGATATGCGGCACGTTGGTACGCATCTGACGATCGACACGGATGAAGCCACGCTCATCGACGCTGACGCCGGCCTTGTCGGCATCGATCAGCGCACCGTTCGGCTTGCGGCCGACGGCGACGAGAACGCGGTCATACACTTGCGGTTCAGGCGCCCCCTCGCCCTCGAACTCGACTCTCAAACCGTCCTTGAGCGCTGAAACGGCTTTCACCTTGACGCCGAGCATGACTTGTTCGTAACGCTTGCGTAGGCGCTTCTCGAGAGGTTTGACGAGGTCGGGGTCCGCCCCAGGCATCAATTGCTTCATCACCTCGACCACACTCACTCGCGTTCCGAGCGCGTCGTAGACGCAACCCATCTCGAGGCCGATGATGCCGCCGCCGATGACCAGCAAGCGTTTCGGCAGCTCGCGCAATTCGAGCGCATCGGTGGAGTCCATGACTCGAGGATCTTGTGGCACGAACGGCAGTCTTACCGGTTCAGAACCCGCCGCGATGATGCAGTAGTCGAAACTGATCCGACTCGCGCCGTCCTCGCCTGCAACTTCGATCACTCGGGGCGCGACGAAGCGACCCGTACCGCGCATCACCGACACCTTGCGCTGCTTGGCGAGCGCCTCGAGGCCGCCGGTGAGTTTTTTGACTACACCGCTCTTCCAGCCTCGAAGTTTGTCGGCATCGATTTTGGGCGTGCCGAAGTCGATGCCGTGAGCCGCCATTGACGCTGCTTCGTCGATCACCTTCGCGGCGTGCAACAAGGCCTTGGAGGGAATGCAGCCGACATTGAGACACACACCGCCGAGCGTCGGCCAACGCTCGACGAGCGTCACTTCGAGCCCGAGGTCGGCGGCTCGGAAGGCCGCGGTGTAGCCGCCAGGCCCCGCGCCAAGCACGAGCACCTGAGTATGTTTCGGAACGCCAGGCACAGGCCCGGTCTCGATGGCTGCAGAGGCCACCGCAGGAGTTCCCGCAGGAGTTGCGGCAGGCGCTGCGGTCGATGCTGCGGTCGGTGCTGCTGCGACCGACGTTGCCGCAGCCGCCGCTGGGGCGGAGGCGGCCGATCCCGCCGAAGCGATCGTAGACTTCGAGGGCGACGAAGACGCCGTATCGCCTGCGGCCTCGATACGCGCGATCACGCTTCCCTTGGAAACCTTCGCGCCCTTTGCCACGAGAACCTCGGTGAGCCGTCCGCCGACCGGTGCCGGGACATCCATCGAAGCCTTGTCCGTCTCGAGCGTGATCAGCGGCGCCTCAGCCTCGACGATATCGCCCGCCTTGACGAGTACGTCGATGACCGGCACTTCGGCGAAGTTACCGAGATCGGGAACGGCGATGTCGATGACCTTCATCAGACGAGCGCCTCGGGTTTGCCGAGCGTCTCGGCGAGCCAGCTCGTGAAGCGAACCCCCTCGGCGCCATCGATCACGCGATGATCGTACGACAGCGAAAGTGGCAGCATCAGTCGCGGGATGAATGCGCCGTCGCGCCAGAGCGGTTTCATCACGGAGCGCGACACACCGAGAATGGCGACTTCGGGGGCATTGATGATCGGGGTGAACGCCGTTCCCCCGATGCCTCCGAGGCTCGACACGGTGAAACATCCGCCCTGCATGTCCGCACCCGAGAGCTTGCCGTTTCGCGCACGCTCCGAGAGCGTCGCGAGGTCGTGCGCGATGGTGAAGAGATCCTTCCTGTCGGCATCTCGGATGACCGGGACCAATAAGCCGTTTGGCGTATCTGCGGCGAAGCCGATATGACAATATTTTTTGAGGACCAGGTTTTGTGCCGACTCGTCGAGCGACGCATTGAAATTCGGAAACTGCTTCAAGGCGCGCGCACAAGCCGCCACGATGAACGCGAGCGGCGTCAGCTTGACTCCCTTCGCAGCCGCCTCAGCTTTGAGCGCCTGACGCCTTTCTTCGAGAGCAGTGATGTCCGCCTCATCGAACTGCGTCACGTGCGGGATGTTGACCCACGAGGCGTGGAGGCGAGGCCCCGAGATACGACGAACACGGCTGAGCGGTTGGGTGTCGATCGGTCCGAACGCGGCGTGATCGACGACGGGTACTTTCGGTAGCGCCGGTGCGGCCGCTGCAAAACCAACCTGCAACGCCTGCTTGACCCAGGCCTTGACGTCATCGTGGGTAATGCGACCTTTGAGACCCGACCCGCGAACACGACCGAGATCGACCCCCAGCTCTCGAGCGAGACGGCGCACGGAGGGGCCCGCATGGGCGCGCGAAAAGCCCGCCTCTTGGATGGGCGCAAGATCGGTGCGAGCGCCCGGGATCGCCGCTCCGGCGGGCGCTGACGCCGAGCCAAGCTGTGCAGAGGCGACTGGCGTCGCAGCGGCCACCGGCGGAGGCGCAGCCAGCGACGCGGCAGGCGACGTCGATGCGGGCTTGACCGTCTCGGCAGCCGCTGCCGCGACGGCGGACTCGTCGGCTTCGACCACGGCGGCGAGATCGCCGGTGTTCACCTTGGCGCCGCGCTCGATGTGCAGCGACTTCAGAACACCAGCCGACGGCGACGGCACATCCATCGTGGCCTTTTCGGTTTCGAGCGTGGCGATCGGCGTGTCGACCTCCAGCGTGTCGCCCGGCTTGACGAGCAATTCGATGACCACGACGTCCTTGAAGGAACCGAGATCGGGAACGCGTATTTCTTTGATTGCCATGAACGTTGAGTCCGTCAGCTGACGAGCGGATCAGGTTTCGCCGGGTCGATGCCCAGCGTTTCGATGGCGCGCTCTGCGACCTCGATCGAGATCCGCCCATCGTCGGCCAAGGCTCGAAGCGTCGCCAGGACGATGAACCGGTGATCGACCTCGAAGTGGTAGCGCAGCGCTTCTCGCGCATCTGACCGACCATAACCGTCGGTACCGAGCACGACGTAGCGACCCGGCACCCATTGGCGGATTTGATCGGGCACGTTGCGAACGTAATCGCTCGCCGCGACGAATGGACCCTCGAACGCCGACAAGGTGGAAGCGACGTACGGTACTCGGGGCGTCTCACCCGGGTGCAGGAGATTCCAACGCTCGCACTCGAGCGCATCGCGTCGCAATTCGTTCCAACTCGGCGCAGACAGCACGTCGCTCTCGATGCCGTAGTCGGCGGCCAACTTCTCGGCCGCCTTGATGACTTCGCGCAGGATGGTCCCCGAACCGAGCAAGGTGGCCTTCGCTTTTGCCTTGCCCTTCGGCGTGACCGTGGAGAATTTATAGAGCCCTTTGAGAATGCCCTGCTCCGCGCCTTGCGGCATGGCCGGCATGGCATAGTTTTCGTTCATCACCGTCACGTAATAGAACACCGGCTCGCCATCGGCATACATGCGGCGCATACCATCTTGGATGATGACCGCCACTTCGTAGGCGAAGGTCGGATCATACGAACGGCAATTGGGAACCGTCGTGGCGAGCAACTGGCTATGACCGTCCTGATGTTGCAAACCTTCGCCCGCAAGCGTGGTGCGGCCGGCCGTTGCGCCGAGCAGGAAGCCCCGCGTCTGCATGTCGCCAGCGGCCCAGATGAAATCGCCGACGCGCTGGAACCCGAACATCGAGTAGAAGATATAGAACGGCACCATGTTGATGCCGTGGTTCGAGTAGGCCGTACCCGCCGCCATCCAGGAGCACATGGCGCCGGCCTCATTGATGCCCTCTTCGAGGATCTGCCCTTTCTTGTCCTCGCGATAGGACATCAACTGATCGGCATCCTGCGGCGTGTAGAGCTGCCCTACCGAAGAGTAGATACCGATCTGACGGAACAATCCCTCCATGCCGAACGTACGCGCTTCGTCGGGAACGATGGGCACGATGTGCTTGCCGATTTGTTTGTCTTTGAGGAGCGTGGTGAGCAAGCGAACGAAGGCCATGGTCGTCGAGATCTCGCGGCCCTCGCTGCTCTCGAGCAAGGGTTTGAAGGCCTCGAGCGGCGGCACGGCGAGCGGCGCGGCCATACGTCGACGCGCCGGCAGGTAGCCGCCGAGCGAGACGCGACGCGTTCGCATGTAACGCATCTCTTCGCTGTCTTCCTCGGGCTTGCAGAACGGCAGGCGCGCGATTTCATCGTCCGACACCGGAATGTTGAACCGATCTCGAAACTCACGCAGATCGTCGTCCGAGAGCTTCTTTTGCTGGTGAGTGACCATCTGGCCTTCACCGGCCTTGCCCATGCCGAACCCTTTGACGGTCTTGGCGAGAATCACCGTGGGCTGACCTTTGTGCTGCATGGCTGCGGCATAAGCCGAAAACACCTTGCGCGGATCGTGACCACCACGGTTGAGACGCCAGATCTCTTCGTCCGACATGTTGGCGACCATCGCCTTCAGTTCTGGGAACTTGCCAAAGAAATTCTCGCGCGTGTACGCGCCACCCTTCGCCTTGAAGTTTTGATACTCGCCGTCGACGCACTCTTCCATGACGCGAC
>JBIJCL010000114.1:0-6094 GCA_044344725.1 Steroidobacteraceae bacterium
CCAAGGCGTCGGCGGCGACTCGAGCCGCGCAAGCGATCGGGACTCCCGTCGACTCGAGTCCGCGCTCAACGATCTCGATTTAAGCGACTCTCAGAAAGCCCAGTTGCGTTCGCTCCGTGAGAACCACCGGCAGGCGACCGAGGGTCTAAGGGCTCAAATCCGCACCGCGCAGCAAACGCTCGCCAACACACCGCGCACCGACCCCAACTACGAGTCGATCACGTCGCGAGCGCGACAAGACCTCGAGAGTGCGAGAAGCCAACTTCGCGTGCAGCAGCAAGCGTTCCAGAGCAACGCGCGCAGCCTACTCAATCCTGAGCAACTCAACACGCTCGAGGCCAACCGTGCCGAGCGTCGTCAGCGCATGATGGAGCGACGCGAAGGTCGCATGGAACAAGGGGGCGGCAGAGAACAGCGAGAGCGCCGCCTGGAGCGTCGGCCGCGGGGCTGACGATCGTCGACACCACCCCGATCGCAAAGAATTTATTCAACGCGGGGTGGCGTCGGCGTATTTCTTCGAGGCTGACGAGAGGGCAAAGCGCTCAAAACTTCTCGGACGGACGACATCGTACGGCCTGCCGCGCATCCGATGACTTCGCTATGAAATGTCGTCATGCCGCGAAGCCTAGGGAGGCATCGGTTCAATTTTTGATCTGCTCGTCCTTGCCGCCGCCTCCTATGAGGACTACCCTCGACCGAAACCCCTCACAGGAGTCACCTCATGTTCAGTCACATCATGGTCGGGTCGAACGACATCGATCGCTCACAACGTTTTTACGATGCGCTGCTCGCCGTCTTCGGCGCGAAGTCCGCCATGCGCAACGAGGCCGGCACGGGGCACATGCGGCTCTTTTATCAAGCGGGTGGCAACATGTTTTGCGTGAGTGAGCCCATCAACGATGAGCCCGCCTCCTGCGGCAACGGCAGCACCATCGGCTTCAAGTGTGATTCACCCGAACAGGTGAAGCAGTTTCACGACATCGCCGTGGCGAACGGCGGAACATCGATCGAAGACCCACCGGGTGTGCGCAGCGGCAGTATCGGTTCGCTCTATCTTGCCTACGTGCGCGACCCAGACGGCAACAAGCTCTGCGCGCTGCATCGCATGAAATAGATCCGAACCTACTCCGCCTTCACCTGACACACCGCCTTGAGTGCGCGCTCGACCGCTTGCTCGCGCGTGCGAGGCGGTGTGATCGTGGGAAGCTTGGTTTGCGAAGGCAGAAGTAGCGCGGCGACGCGCGCGTTACGCGCAAAATTGGTGAGCTGCATGGGGGTGCCGTTCGAGTCGGCATCAACCGAGGCCTCGATGACCCCGAGCACCCGCCCCGAGTAAGAGAGCACCGGCCCACCCGAGTTACCCGGCTGGATCGGGATCGACACCTGCATGAGCGTCGGCTCTTCGTCGTACCCCGAAAGCGACGAAATGTTTCCTTCGGTGAACTTCACCTCGGAGCCGAGCATGCGCGGCGACGGGAACCCCACCGTGAACGCCTGCATCCCGACGATGATCTCGGACCCTGCGGCCAAAGGCAGCCACACGGGCGTGGCGATATTGGCGCGCAGCACCGCGAGGTCATTGTCTTTGGAGCGACGCAGCAGCGTCGCTTCGCCTCGGCGACCATCCGGAAATACCACCGAAATCTTTGAGGCACCGTCGACCACGTGGAGCGACGTCATCAACAGACCGTCCGGCGACACCGCGAAGCAGGTGCCCGAGCCCCCGGCGTAGTCCTCGTATTCGAGTTGTGAGAACGCAAACGAACAACTCGAGGACGTACACGTCACCATACGCACCCGGAGCTTGAGCGAGTTGGTCTTACCCGCGTCGATTTCCACCCGGGGATAGTCGTCGTCTTCTTCGTCGAGGCCGATGAGTCGACCATCGTCGGTGACGACCCTCAGATCGAGATCGGAACAATGGTCGTCGCAGGCCGCGATGATGACCGCCTCATGAGCGCCCGTCACTTCGAGCGGGAGCGTCACCTCGTCACCCTGTTTGAGACGCCCCGCCTCGACCTTGCCGATCTCGCGGAGTGTTTCGTCGCGGGCATCGGCCTTGGCGCGGATCCAGCCGCTGTAACTGGCCACCTCGAGCCTCGCCTGATACTCGCTTTCGCCGACGTAGTTCGTGCAACCCACGAGCACCGCCACGAATGCGGCTGCGACGCCTGCACCACCTGAGCGACGAATGAACATCAACGGATTAAAGTGCACCAAGAGATCAAATATTGAGCCGGCGAGGATCTATGAATACTACGATGGATGCACCCGAACCCCAAGCCGCCGGTGGGGAACCCGCAGCCCGCCCCCGTGCTACTCCGCCGAGCCAGGCGTGCGGGGGTTACCAGGAAACCGTCCGATCCCGCTAGGAGAGGCTAGCCACCGACCCAAGTCAGCGCCGCGAACATCAAGCCCATCAAAGTGACCATCAAGGCGGCGAGTTTTTTGAAGAGTCGATCTTCGAGCGCCTTCATTTCGGCGCGCAAGGCGGCGATCTCCGCCATCAGATCTTTCCTGAGGGAGTCGTCAGCCGCCGTCATGTCTTTTCTAACGGACTCGATGGCCGCCGTCAGATCTTTCCTAAGGTATTCGATCTCCGCCGTCAGGTCCTTCCTAACGGAGTCGATCTCCGCCGACAGGTCTTTCCTAACAGAGGCGATATCTGCTCTGAGGAGTGCAATGTCAGATTTGGTGGCGAACTCGGCCGTCATCTTGTGCTCGAGGGCCTCGACGACGTCGCGGGCCTGGTCTTTAGGGATGTTGATACCCGTGAGCGCATCGTAGAGTGACGTGGCGAGAGACATAGAACCTCCGACGAAATCTCGACGACGTTAGCGACGGATTCACCCGAGGGCAGCCTATGAAACTTGCGAGTTTCCATAATTAACGACCACCCTACGCGCGAGGGCGTCGCGATGCATCACGCAAATCTCGCGGTTTCGTGCAGATTTGAGCGATATTGAAGCGTGAGGTGAACTGTCGCGATACCGATGGCCAGCGAGCCTTTCTGTCTCGACTACTCAGCGCCTTCGTAGATGACGTAGACCTTTCGGGTGCGCTCGATGACTTCCCAAACTCCCTCGAACCCACGGGGGATCACGAACTCGTCGCCCGCCACCACTTCGCGCACCACTCCATCGGCGCTCGTGAGGAGACTCCGGCCCATCACGACTCGGCAGTATTCCTCTTCGGTGTAGCGGACACGCCAAGCCCCCGGCTCACATTCCCAAATGCCGACGGAGAACTTTTGACCCGCGTCGGTGTATTGAGACCAGACGCGCTGCCGCGGATGACCCGACAAGATCTTTTCGGGTGCAGGGAGATAATCGATAGGCTCTGAGGCCAGGAGAGACTCTTCGACCAAGCGGATGATGTGGGGCGCGCTCATGTCACGTTATGGTAACGGGCTATTCGCGCTTTGAGCTGCTTTCAGTCTCCCACTGGAAAATGTCTTCCAGGGGCTTTTTCAAGACATCGGCGAGACGGAACGCTGTTTCCAGAGTTGGGGAATACTTTCCTGCTTCGATTGCAGCAATAGTCTGCCGGGTCACGCCAATGCGCTCGCCAAGTTCGGCTTGAGTCATTTCGTTCGACAGGAAGCGCATCAATCGAAGATTGTTACGTAGGCGCTTCTTAGCCATCCCAGCCTCGACGATACATCGAGACGATCAGTCCGTGTCGCACGATCTCGGCGAGGGCGATGGAAAACACGGCGGCGTGAAAGATCTTCCAGCCTGAGTTGTTGAACGGCATCAGACAACCCACGACGATCATGGCGCAGATCAACAAGTGGTAGGCGACCCGCGTCGCTCGCTGGTCGATCAGCTGATCCCGTTCGTCGGTCTTGGGACCTTCTTTGTGACGAATCGCCATCATGGCGCTGGCGGTGCCGATGACGATCACCTGAACGACCACCGTCGCCGCGAACATGCCAATTTGATTGAGCGGCGTTGTCTCACCCACCAACACGACGGATGTGAAGTAGGCGAAATACGTCACGAGCATCGTGATTAACCAGACCCTCGCGAATTGTTCCTTGATCGGCATCGAAACATCCCTTAATCCGAATGAATTGCTAAGAACACAATGTTAATAATAATTAACATGATGTTAAATCGCTAGGGATGACTTTGTCGTCGGATCGCTGTCGTTGTCGCACCGAGCCCTAGACCGGTTCTCGATCCGGCTGCCACCGGAGGGTCTCGTCACGCCAATTCAGTAACCTCAAAATAACCTAGCGAGAGGCAGGTACCGCCCCGCTGAATTGATCGGCTCTCGCCATCTCCCACGACGATCTAAGAATTACCGGCAACGCGGCGTAAGCGGGGCTCGCGGTATCGAGCAGCGCGCCCGATTCGATCTCGGGGTATCTCGAGGACAGCGGCACAGGCTGGCCGTTGCTGTCGCGCATCATGAAGTGCCGTGCGCGAAGTTTCGTCGGACTGTCGAGCCCGGCGGAGCCGAGCAATTCGAAAAGTGAGTGGACGGTGGCGCGCTGAAAGCTCGCCACACGCTTGGCCCGATCAGCCACATCGAGGCCACGCTGTCGCAGTGCATTCTGGGTCGCAACACCGGTCGGACATTCGTCGGTATGACAGGCGCGCGATTGTATGCAACCGAGCGCGAACATGAAGCTTCGAGCCGCGTTGCACCAATCGGCACCGAGCGCGAGCATCGTGGCGACATCGAAGCCCGTCACGATCTTGCCCGCAGCACCGAGCTTCACGGAGTCACGAAGGCCAACTCCACGCAGCGCGTTGTGGACGAGCGACAGTCCGTCTCGCGCCGGCATTCCGACATGGTCGGCGAATTCGACGGGCGCGGCGCCCGTGCCGCCTTCCGTGCCGTCGACGACGATGAAGTCGGGGACGATCTTCGTCTCGATCATGGCCTTGCAAATTCCCATGAACTCGATCGGGTCGCCGATGCACAACTTGAAACCCACGGGTTTTCCGCCTGAGAGCCGTCGCAGTTCGGCGACGAACTCCAGCAGCCCGACCGGTGTGGAGAAGCGCGAATGCCGAGCCGGTGACACGCAGTCTTTACCGGGCTCGACCCCACGAGTCAGCGCGATTTCCTCACTCACTTTCGCGGCGGGCAACACACCACCGTGACCGGGCTTCGCACCTTGCGACAGTTTGATCTCGATCATCTTCACCTGACGATCGACGGCCTGCGCGGCAAACCGCTCGGCGGAAAAATTTCCGTCTGCATCACGACAACCGAAATAACCCGAGCCGATTTCCCAGATGAGATCGCCTCCCTCCTCGCGGTGGTAAGGCGAGATGGAACCCTCACCCGTGTCCTGCGCGAAATCACCGAGACGCGCGCCGCGGTTGAGCGCACGAATCGCGTTCGCAGAGAGCGCACCGAAACTCATCGCCGAAACATTGAGGATCGAGGACTCATAAGGGGCGAGACAGGCGTCGTTACCGATCTTCACCCTGAAGCCTTCGGAGACCGGAGCGCACACCGCGTTCGAGTGGTTGAGCCAAATCGCTCCGGCTCGGTAAGGGTCGAGTAACGAACCGAATCCGCGTTTGTCGTTCTGACCTTTGGCGCGTTGATAGACGACGGCTCGTTGGTTCCTCGAGAACGGAAGAGGCGTCTCGTCGTCCTCAAGAAAATACTGACGGAGCTCAGGACGGATGTATTCCAGCAAAAACCGCAGGTGGCCGATGAGTGGGTAATTGCGGAGGATGGCGTGTCGCGACTGCAGCAGGTCTCGCAACCCGATGAGAAAGAGCGCGACAAACAGGATCGAGATCGCCGGATTTAAAAAATACGAGACGATCGCGAGCGGTAACGTGGCCAGCCAGGCCGAGTAGCGGCTCGGAAGCATGGCCGAAAGTATAAACACATTAATAATGAGCCTAGGGCGGTCCGTCGCCTCCCATAAGCATGGGTCATGGTCGAAGAAAAACGACTCTTCGGTCTTGCAATAAATTTGTGCCGATCGAGAGATGGCGACGGATCAACCTCACTTCCATTACGATCAAGGCAGTTTCCTCGAACCGGTAAATTAGATGACGGACATCCATGTCGCGCACTTGCGGTTGCAGGGAACGGATTTCATTCTCGTTCCCCTGTC
>JBIJCL010000002.1:0-20643 GCA_044344725.1 Steroidobacteraceae bacterium
AGCGCTCCTCCGGACCGAAGGTGTGGAAGTCGAATTCACCCCCGAAGGGGTTCGCCGGTTGGCTGAAATCGCCGCGCACGTGAACGAAAGGACCGAAAACATCGGCGCGCGCCGGCTTCACACCGTGATGGAAAGACTGCTCGAAAGCTTGTCGTTCGATGCGAGTGATCGCGCGGGCAGCACCATCTGCATCGACGCCGCCTACGTCGACAGTCATCTCGCCAAGCTGGCTCAGGACGAAGATCTGAGTCGGTTCATTCTTTGAGCGATCTCGCCCTCGGTATCGTCGTCTTCACGTTCGTCGCAGTACCCGCGTCGCTGCTGCTGCTCGGGCTCGCCGACGTCATTCGGCTGGATGGTGAGGGACAACGCAAACGCTGGATCCGCAATTGCCTCTGGGCGCTGGCCGTTCCGACATCGATCCCGCTTGGGATCGCCGCATGGGGATGGGCAGGCGCAGCGCATCTCGAGCCCCTCTGCCAAGCCTATGCGTCACCCGAGTTTCGCAGCGAGCGCCCCATCGACGCAGCAAGCCTCGTCATCGATAGCGATCAAGCATCCATCGGCGGCGGGTCTCCCGCGTGGGCGTCCACGATCGTCGACCAATTGCGATTGCCCGGCGGAAACGTCGAGGACATCCGCATTCAGTCAGGCTCATCCGAGAACGCCGTCATCGCACCGATCGCTTCCGAGCGTGCGCTACGACTCGAGGCACGACGACGACTGCACCATGAAAATCTTTGGTTTCGGGTCGAGATGGATCGGTTCCGACTCTTCGATGCCGACTACGGCACCACGCTCGCCTTGGCCGACGAACTCTGGATCGACGCGGGACGTGCCCGCTATCACTGCGGCATAGAGAGCGGCCTCATCCCGACGAAGGACTCGAGGTATCCCGGCGGAGAAGGCGTCGCCCGCTTCGTCAAGCAAGCCATAGCGGGTTCGACGCTGCGACGCTGAGGCTGCGCCAACTTTCGGGTTGGCCTAGACGAGAAACCCGAGGTTTCGAGTCGCGAAATTCGAAAGACTCGGCGCGACTTTCGAAAGATCGGAATCTGCGACGCCAAACCACGTCGCCAGCGTTGCCGCATATTGGTCGGATGAAATCGCAGGGATGAACCGCCCGCCGCCGATCTCGGAGGCGCTTCCGATCTCGAGGAGTGGATAACCGCCGTAGAAACGTCCACCCCGAACAGCACCACCAGCGACGAGTTGAATACCACCCCAGGCGTGATCCGAACCGTCACCATTGGACGTCAAAGTACGTCCGAAGTCGGAGTGGGTGAACAACGTCACGTTGTTCTCCATGCCGATCTCGGTCATGGCGTCATAGAAAGATTTGATCGAGAGACTGACGTTCGACAGGAGACCCGGCTGGTCGCGAACGAGATCGTCGTGCTGATCGAAGCCGCCGGTCGACACGAAAAAGATCTGACGAGAGAGTCCGAGACTCTGACGTGCCGAAATGATCTTCGCGACGGTTCTCAGTTGCTGCTGCAGTGAAGAAAGGGTCCCGGTGTTGGGCAAAGCCGTAAAACTGTAACCCGCCGCGATGGCTGCGCTGATGCGATCCGCGAACTGGACGGCGCGCTGCTGAACCCCCGCAAACGCACGTTCGTAAATGGTGTTCGAGGTCGAACCCGAGGATGCCGACAAGACAGCCTCGAAGGCTGCGCGACGTGAAGGACCGATGCCCGTCGTCGGGAACGCGGTGAACGGAGTCGGGCCGTTCGCACCCATGACGTACGGCTTCGCAACGTCGCTCGCCTGAAAATAAGTTTGGCCAGCGAGCGACACGTTGACCGACAGCGACTGCGCACCCGTCTGGGCGTTGAGCACATCGGCGACACGTCCCGCCCATCCGGATTTCAACGTCGCGCGACCACGCAGACTGTGCCACTGATCCTGCTGATCATTGTGAGAGAACAGTTGTGGCGGGAGCGTATGTCCGGTCGTCGCGGCGGTTTGGTACTGGGCCTTCGTGGTCGGTCTGATCAGCGGGCCTACATTGGCCATGACCGCGAGTTTTCCCGAGGAAAAAAGATCTCGTGCACCCGTCATGCTCGGGTGGAATCCGTAGGTCGGATCTCCGGAAAACTGCCCTTGCAAGGTGATCGGCAGCAAGGCGGATCGGTCGATCGCCAAACTCGAGGAGGTACCGCCCCCGCGTGAGCGGGCGTAGGCGTTGTACTCGGCCGTGCTCGTCGGTACGACCATGTTCCAAGAGTCGTTTCCGCCAAACAAAAACAGGCAGACCAACGCCTTGTAGTCACCGAAACCACCCGTGCCGGCCATCTGGGCATGGACCGTACCGGCCGTTCGGGCGAAGGCATGGGCAATACCACCGGCTGCCGCGGCTTTGATGAATTTTCTTCGCAGTCGATTCATGGTGCCGGGATCTCAGCGTTGCAGGGAGTATTCGGGCGACGTGACGACAAAGAAAATTGCGTCGGCCGTCCGTGTTGCAAGCGCGTTGTTGGGGTTGTTGGCTGGAACCGTCGTTCGCTCGATCTGAGCCTTGGCTTGCGTCTT
Source organism: Steroidobacteraceae bacterium (assembly GCA_044344725.1). Lineage (GTDB taxonomy): Bacteria > Pseudomonadota > Gammaproteobacteria > Steroidobacterales > Steroidobacteraceae > UBA964. Next base: position 2,533 of record JBIJCL010000002.1, read on the forward strand.
GAGAGCGCTCGATATCTGGGACGATCCGCCGAGCAGTCGATCTGCGACTCGGTTGATCAACGCCTCACTGTCTGCCGCGACCAGCAGCTCGTCGGCCGTGTTGATATACATGATGTCGACGCCGAGATTGGTCGCCGTGTGGGTACGGTTCTGGGCCTGCACCCAGAAGAAGTTCGCAATCTGGGTGTTGAGGTACTCGGTCGCAAGTTGCATTTCGGGAGCGACACGCCCCGCATCGGCGATTTCACCGGGCGGTGCGTAGAACGGACTGAAGAAATTGAAGACCGACGGCGCACTACCCTGCGCCTGACCGAAGACCGCCCCGACACCGCCTGTGAAATTCCCGGCGACGCCGAGCCTCCCGGATCGAGACGTGGCCTCATACGCCCGCCAGAATTGCGTCAAACGCAACAAAGGTTCCTTCAGCTTGCCGGCTGCAGATGCGGTGTTGCCGCTCGGAACAGAGCGCGCCTCGCTGTCGAGCAGAATCGCTCTGACGACCGCCTCGAGATTGCCGCGGCGCCCGTTGCCATCATTGTTGAAACGCTCTGCCACACGTTGCACGTAAGCCGGCGAGGGATTGCTGGTGACGAGTTTTTGTATGAGTTGCTTCGAGATGAACGGGCCGACATTCGGGTGGTTGAAGACATTGTCCAAGGCGTCTCTCAAATCCTGCGCGCCCGTCTGCCCCGCAGGAATGGTCGCGTTCGGCAGCGCTGCACCGGAATAACTCAAGACGAGCTTGCTCCCCGTCTCGTGTTGCTCGGGATAGAGCCGCATCGGCTTCACTTGGTTGTAGCCCAGCGCGGGTGCGATCTGCGGACGCGTGTTCGCAAAGGTGCAGGTCGGAAGCGTGGAAGGACAATCCCACTTCCATCCCGTGAAAACTCGTGCGAAGCCCTCGATGACATCCTGGTTATAGGTGGGCAGAGGCTGCCCCGCAGCATCGGTTCGAACAGTACCGTCGATGTTGAGCTGCACGAGACCGATGCTGAACAGCTGCATCATCTCCCGAGCGTAGTTCTCGTCGGGCCTAAGATTCGTTCCCGCCACCGCTTTCTGATTACCCAACATCGACAGGTAAACACCCATCGCCGGATGCAGCGTGACTTCTTCCAGCAAGTTTCGGTAATTCCCAAACGCATTGCGAGCCAACATGTCGTGAAAATCGGCCGTGGCATTCGGGAGATTGAGCAGCGCGCCAACCTGTGACACGACGAAGATTTCGGAGAGCGCAAACGCCACACGCTGACGCAGCTGATCGTCACCCCGAAGGACGTTCGCGAACCATCGCTCGAGACGAACGGCATTGAGGGATCCGACGTTGAAGCCTTGCGGGACCGGATCCGGATAGGCCGTTTCGACCGCTGGCAACAAAAGAGAAGGTTCGCGGGTGATTTGGGCGTCGATCCAACGCGTGTATCCGCTGGTCGAGTCGCCGAGAGCGATCAAACGCGATGCCTCGGCTTCGGTTGCACCGAACGTCGCTTGGTTGAGGAATCGGTACGCTTCGACTTTCGTGATCGGCGGCGATGCCGGAGCGGAGCTCGTGGGATTGGAGGAAGAGCCGCCCCCACCCCCGCCGCCGCAAGAGGCGAGCAGGAGCATTGCCAGTGCAGCTCCAAGCTGCGGCACCCACGCGATCCGCCGACGAGTCGACCCCATAACGGGAATCTAACTGAGTCCTCGGTCAGAAAGATCAGACCGCCTGGCTCTCAATTCAAAAGAATTGCCAAGAGACCGAGGAAAAAGGGTCAGGAAAAGTATTGTGCCGCGAGCAGATCGAGTCGCTGCTCGAAATCGCTGCCGGTCGGCAGCAGCACACAACCTGGCGGCAACTCCTCGGGTGTGACCAATCGAGCGGCGAAACCGCCGACCCACACTTCGCATCGTCCACTCAAGAGTTCGGCGAGAGCCTTTAATTGATCGAGGGCCGGGACTTCATTCTCCGGCATCACGAGCGAGACCAGGACCGCTCGTGCATCGACTTCGAGAGCAAAGCGAGCCAGCTCTTCGGGCGGCACATCGACACCGAGATAATGCGTGCGGAATCGGCGCGTCGCCGCCAACCAGCTACACATCAAAATGCCGAGTTCGTGGCGCTCGCCCGACAGGGTCGAAAGCACGAGGCAGGGGCCGTTGTCGGAACGCAGGTAGCCTCGCGACACGCTGATGATCAGTCGTCGGACGATATCGGTGACCATGTGCTCTTGGGCGATGGAGACCTCGCCGCGGTGCCATCGCTCACCCACTTCTCTGACGAGCGGCACGAGCACCGTATTGACCACTTCATTCGGGGGGAGCAAGGCGACCGCCGAAGTCAGGACCTCTTCCACCCCGGAAGGATCGGAGTGCTCGGTGGCGTCGATCGCCCGATCGACGTAGGACTGTCCGCGTGTCGGACCGGGACGCGCTTGACCGCCCGAGTCGGCCACGAGCTTCGCGAGCTCATCTTCCGATAGGGACGCCAGCCGGCTGATCGTGTGGCCAAGTTCGGTGGCAGTGCGCAGCAGGCGCAAGCGCGCGACGTCGGCCGCTGAATATGTGCGGCGGCCCGAGGAATCTCGGGACGGGCGCACGACTTCGTAGCGTCGCTCCCACGCCCTCAGGGTCTCGACGGTGAGCCCCGTCGCCTGGGAGACGGCCTTGATGGTGAACTGGCCCGCCTGGGGGTTCGTCGCAAGCCTGTTCATGATTTGTTCATCCCGTGTACACCTTTAACCTGTACAGAAGCTTGACATATTCCCCGCTCCCTGTCATCCTCTCTCCCGTCGAAACCTCGCGTACGCAGGAAAGCGGTACGCCTTAGAGCCAAACCACGGAGTACTGCCATGATTCGTTTCAACGCCAAGAACTTTGCCGCCGTCGCCCTTTTGGGCCTCGCGTCGGTCACCGCCCAAGCCAACGGTTCCACTGTTCTCGATGTCGCCAAGGGCAAGGGGAATTTCAACACCCTCGCAGCGGCCATCGAGGCGGCGGGTCTCAACGACGCGCTGACGGCCAACGGCCCCATCACCATCTTCGCCCCGACGGACGAAGCCTTCGCCAAGCTGCCCCCGGGCCAGCTCGAGGCCCTGCTCCGTCCCGAGAACAAGGACCAGCTCGTCAAGATCCTCACCAACCACGTGGTGCCGGGCAAGGCCCTCGAGGAAGACGACCTGAAGCGCACCCGCAGCGCCAAGACGGTCGCCGGTGAAGACGTGAAGATCGAGCTCGTTCGCGGCCGCGTCCGCGTCGACGGCGCTCGCGTCTCGGGCGATTTCAACGCCACCAACGGCGTGGTTGTCGCCATCGACAGCGTCCTGCTGCCGAACTGATCGAATCATGAAGGACACGGCGGCCCGTTCGGGTCGCCGTTCCGGACATGGATGTCCGGATGTATGGAAACCCCCCGTCCAAGGATGATCCGGGTGGAGTGGACCGAAAGGTTCACTCCACCCCGGACGACGGTGGAGCGTCGTAAGATGCGTGGGTGTTTACCACCACTACCGTAGGCAGCCTCCCCAAGCCGGATTGGCTGGCCGAACCCGAAAAACTCTGGCCCGAGTGGCGTCTCAAAGACGCTGAGTTGCAGCAAGGCAAAGAGCGCTCCGCGCTCGAATGGCTGCGCGAACAAGAAGCAGCCGGCATCGATGTCGTCGGTGACGGCGAGCAGTTCCGCATCCACTTCGTCCACGGCTTCCTCGAACAACTCGAGGGAATCGATTGGAATCGCAAGACTCGGATGGGCATCCGCAATAATCGCTACGAAGCCGATGTCCCCACCGTAACCGGACCCCTCTCGCGCCCTCGCCCCGTTCATGTGGCCGATGCATCGTTCATGCGTCGCCATACCGAACATCGACTCAAGATCACCCTGCCGGGCCCCATGACCATCTGCGACACGCTCGCGGACGGTTACTACGGCCGGCGTGCCGACATGGCCATGCGTTTCGCCGAGCTGCTCAATGCCGAGGCACGCGAAATCGAGGCTGCAGGCGCCGACGTGATCCAATTCGACGAACCGGCGTTCAACGTATTTCTTGAAGAAGTGCGTGACTGGGGACTGCCTGCCCTCGAACGCGCCATGCAGGGGCTGAAGTCGACGACAGTCGTACACATCTGTTACGGCTACGGCATCGAGGCGAATATTCGCTGGAAAGAATCGCTCGGCAATCAGTGGCGACAGTACGAGCAGATCTTCCCGTGGATCAACCAAAGCAGCGTGAAGCAGGTCTCGCTCGAATTCGCCGGATCGCGCGTGCCTCACGACGTTCTGCGGCTGCTGCCCGACAAAGAATTGCTGGTCGGAGCCATCGAAGTGCTACCGGGCAAACTCGAGACCGCCGAAGAAGTCGCTCACAACATCCTCGAAGCCACACGGCACGTCGAGAAGTCGCGCCTTATCCCCTGCACCAATTGCGGCATGGCCCCGCTCTCGGCGGAACTCGCGCGAGGAAAACTTCGCGCTCTGGGCGCGGGCGCAGCAATCGCACGTAACCGTCTCTGATCGCGTCGTGTCCGAGGATCTTCAACTCTCGGATAACCGTGTCGTCCTCTGCGGGGCGAATGGAACACTGGGTCGTGCCATCGCGCGAAAACTCGCCGACGAAGGCGCGCATCTTGCCTTGCTCGGTCGAAAAATCGATCAACTGCGCGCCGTAGCCGAGGGCTTACCCGCCTCAGCGAGTGGCCGTCCTCATCTCGTCGTCGGTTGCGATCTCGGCCAGCAGGTGTCGATCGATGCAGCGATCGACACCGCCGAGAACGGCCTGGGCGGCATCGACGTATTCATCTCGGCCGCGGGCGCCTCGCAGGGCGGAATTTTTTGGGAGCTCGATGATGCGGACTGGCAGCGCAATCTCGAAGTGAAGCTGTTTGGAACTCTGCGCATCCTGCGCGCCGTAACGGCACGCATGGCACGATCGAAGCGCGGTCGAGTCGTCGTCATCGCAGGAAACTCGGCTGAAAAGCCCGATCCGCGAATGCTGCCCGGCGCCGCCGCCAACGCCGCGCTGCTCGCCATCGTGCGCGGTCTTGCGAAGGAACTGGAACCGCTCGGGGTCGCCATCAATGCCGTGAATCCCGGCCCCGTTCGCTCGCCGCGCCTCGACGCCTTGATGAAGGCCGAGGCGTCGCGCAGCAGCGTGACTATCGAACAAGCGACGGCCATGTTTCTCGAACGCACCGGTGTACGCGAGCTCGTCACCCCGGAGGACGTCGCAACCTACGTTGCGTTTTTCGCCTCATCGTTATCTAGCCACCTCACTGGAACCTCCATCACCGTATGACGGATCAACTCGGCCATCGCGCGCGCATCGCCATTGTCGTTCCCTCGACCAACACCAGTTGTCAGCCGGAATCCGAGATGCTGAGGCCTTTAGGGGTCACCAATCAGACCGGGCGTATCAGCATCAAAGAAAGGCCGCTTACGAGCGATCAGGCTTTCATGGAACACGTGCAAGCGATGCGTGATGGCATGAGGACGGCGATCGACCAGGTGATGACCTGTCAGCCAACCCACGTGATCATGGGAGTGGCACTCGAGGCTTTTTGGGGTGGCGTCGCGGCGGCCGACGAGTTGCAGCGTGAACTCACCGAACGCGCAGGCGTCGGCGTATCGATGGGATCGACGGCGACGGTCGCTGCACTTCGACGACATGGCGCCAAATCGATCGCCGTGCTCACACCCCATCAACCGCGAGGCGACGAACAAGTCCGTCGATATTTCGAGGAAGCGGGTTACTCCATTCCGCGACTCATCGGTCTCAAATGTCCCTCACCCGTGCAAATCGCGCATACGACGCGACAACAAGTCGTCGAGGCCTTGCATGCCCTGAATGGCGATGATGTCGATGCCATCGTACAGGTGGGCACCAACCTCGCAGCCATCGGTGTGTGCGCCGAGGCCGAGCGGTCTTTCGGAAAGCCCGTTCTGGCGATCAATGCGATCACCTATTGGGATGCCTTGCGACGTTGCGGCATCGAGGATCGAGTGCAGGGTCATGGTCGAACCCTCGAAGAATTCTGACGGTATGAATCCATGAGCGAACGTGTACTGATCGCCGGAGGGGGGCCGAGCGGCATGGCGACCGCGCTGTTTTTGATCGAGCGCGGCATACCTGTCACGGTGATCGAACGCAGTATCGAAGCCCACGCCGATCCGCGTGCTGCCACGTATCATCCCCCTACGCTCGAGATGCTCGCCCCGTCCGGCGTCACGGACGATTTGCATGCGCAAGGCATCATCGCACGACGATGGCAGTTTCGTGATCGGCGCGAGGGGCTCGTGGCAGAGTTCGATCTGTCGCTGCTGGCCGATGAGACGCCGTTCCCCTACCGCCTGCAGTGCGAGCAGCACAAACTCGTCGGCATGATGGAGCGGCGTGTGATGAATTCGCCGCTCGCGACGATCCTCCACGGCGCCGCGGTCGATGACGTCACGCAGGATGCCTCGCAAGTGAGTGTCGGGGTGTCTCATGCAGACGGACGACGCGAGCGTCTTTCGGGTTCGTTTCTTGTGGGAGCCGATGGTGGACGTAGCGTCGTCCGCAAGAGTCAGAACATCGATTTCGAGGGATTCACCTGGCCCGAACGTTTTCTGGTCATCACGACGACCTTCGACTTCGAGTCGCTCGGCTTCGCCTACAGCTCGTACACCATGGATCCCATCGAATGGGCCGCGACGTTCAAGGTGCCGGGTGACGATGGACGCGGGATCTGGCGCTGCGTATTCCCGACTCGAACCGATGAACATGAATCGGATTTACTGGACGCCGCACGCGCCGCGGTGCGCCTGTGCGAGTTCGTTCCGGAAAGTGCGACCGGGCGTGTCGTACACGTAAACCTGTACGCGGTACACCAACGCGTGGCGGCCACTTATCGAAAAGGTCGAGTCCTCCTCGCCGGAGACGCCGCGCACATCAATAATCCGCTCGGCGGTATGGGTCTCAATTTCGGCATCCATGATGCGTACTCGCTCGCAGGATCTCTGGCCGAAGCCATCGAAAGCGGTCGCGATGCGTCCCTCGATCGATACGATCGGCAAAGGCGTACCGTCGCCGAGCGCTATCTTCAAGCGCAGACCATCGCCAACAAGCAGATGCTGGAGGAGACCGATCACGATCGTCGTCTCGCTCGCCAGGCGGAGATGCGAGCCACTGCAACAGATCCAGATCGAGCAAGGCAGTATCTTCTGCGGACCGCCATGATCGAAGGGCTGAGAGTCGCCGCATCGATCGACTGATAATGGGGCTACAATCTGCTTTGTTTGGTCATCGCGACGGTACGGGGGTATTCGCTTCGTGAAAGTCTGGCAAAAGCGAACGCTGGTCGTGGTTGCGGCATTTGCAGTCGTGATCGGTTTGTTCACCCTCGATTTCCTGTCCTTCGGTGGGCAGTTCCGAGATCTCAGCTTCCGGTCGCCTGGTGCATGTACATCCCTGCCCCTCGAGGCGAGCGCAGAAGACATCCAGATCGATCGCAATCGAAGCATCGCTTATCTGTCTTCTCTCGATCGGCGCGGGCTCGTGGAAGGAAAGGCCGTCGAAGGAACGGTCCTGCAGCTCGACTTGGTGGCTGACCCTCTCCGGGTCGACTCCGCACTGTCTTCAGCGCCGCCAGGTTTCAGGCCGCATGGCATGTCGCTCTACCGAATGGGCGATGGCAAACAGCGGCTGTTCGTGATCAGTCACCCTGAGGGCGAAGAGCACGCCATCGAAATCTTCGAGCAGAATTCGGAAAACCGCTTCACCCATGTGGGCTCGGTGCGCGACCCGCTACTCGTCTCTCCGAATGCCATCGTTGCAGTCGGTCCTCAACAATTTTACGTCGCCAACGACAAAGGAGACTCGGGCTTTCTGGGTCGGCTCGCCGAGTCCTTGTTCAGAACAGGCTTGTCGAAGGTGGTTTACTTCGATGGCGAGTCGATGCGCGTGGCCGCCGAAGGACTCAAAAGCGGCGTAGGAATGGGGCTTTCACCCGACGGTCTCACGGCATACGTCGCCGAAACACTCGGCAAGCGAGTTTCCGTCTATACCCGAGATCCGCTCACGGGAGATTTGACCTTCAAGCAGCACATCGACATCGACGGCTCTCCCGACAACATCAATGTCGATGCCGACGGAGCACTGTGGATAGCGGTGCACGCGAAGCTCGTCGATCTGATCCGTCACTTCGGTGACGCTGCGCATCACGCGCCGACGACCGTTCTTCGCCATGGCGCCGGCGAGACCACACCGATCTACGTCAACGATGGATCGGAGATCTCCGCGGGCAGCGTCGGCGCTGCTTTCGCAGAGCGCTTGTATATCGGATCGATCACGGAACCCAAGTTACTGATTTGCAGAATGCGTTGAGCTGAACGGGAGATCGGACCATGAGCATGAACCGCCGTGAATTCGTCGTATCGACCGCAGTCTCAGCTGCGATTGCGGGACTCTCGACCCGCGCTTATGCATCCGCTTCCAAAGAGCCGGATGTCATCGTCATCGGCGCCGGCCTCTCGGGGCTCGAAGCCGCTCTGACGCTAGAAGAGAATGGTCTGTCGGTTCTCGTCCTCGAGGGTCGAAAGCGCGTGGGTGGTCGGGTCTATACGCTATTCGATCTGCCCGGGCATCCAGAGGTCGGCGGCAACACCATCGCGAACGCCTATGGTCGCTGCATCGCCGCGGCAGCACGACACAAAATCGAAGTCGTCAATCTGGCGCCTCGACTGTTCTCCAATCGCTCAGGTCAAGAACTCTTCATCGGCGGCGAGCGCGTGGCGCTCAAAGATTGGGCGACGCACCCCAAAAATCCGTTTGCCGGAGAGTTGCGGAAGTTGCCTCCCTGGGGCTGGGGAGACGCCATGTTCAGGCAGCACATGCCGTTCCGCGACCTCGAGAACTGGCACGACCCGAAACACGCGGGGTACGACATCTCGGTCCACGACTTCCTGCGCTCGCACGGCGCAACGGACGACATGATCCGCTTGGGTTTCGACACCAACATCGCCTATGGCACCACCGCACGGGACGTATCGCTGCTGCAGCAAGCGTTCGCAGACCACTGGATGGCGGTCAATCGCGGCGCCGTGACGGCATTCTCTCGCACAGGCGCATCGAACGTTTCTACGGGAGTTCCTGCCGCGGGCGTACCGCCGGGCGTGCTGATCGGCTCGTTCAAGGGCGGCAACCAAAGATTGCCGATGGCGATGGCCGGGAAACTCAAGGGTGATCTGCTCCTCGATCGACGGGTCACCGCGATCGAGGTGACAGACAGCAGTGCGAAGGTCACCTGCAGCGACGGTCGCAGTTACAAGGCCAAGGCGGTCGTCTGCTCCATGCCGTTCTCCACTCTCAGGCACGTCGCGATCGATCCGCTGCCCGAGCCTCTGCAGTACAAGGCGATCCAGTCGCTCGGCTACATCCCGATCACCCAATACCACCTCATTGCCAAGCGTCCCTTCTGGCTGGATGACGGACTGTCTCCGTCGATGTGGACCGACGGGCCGCTCGGCATGGTGCTCGCGCAGAAATTCGGCAAGACGGACGACGAAGTGACGAGTCTCACCGTGTGGGCTCGCGGCTTGAACGCCCAGTATCTCGATCGAATGAGCACCGAAGAAAGCTCGCGTCTGATCATCTCGGAATTCGAGCGGCTCAGGCCCGCTTCCAAAGGTTTGCTGCGGGTCGCGGCCGTGCATTCGTGGAGCACCGACCCGTTCTCGGCGGGCGACTGGGCGATCTTTCAGCCAGGGCAGGTGCGCGAACTGCGCGCATCCATCGCCAAGCCGCACAAGCGCCTCTTCTTTTGCGGCGAACACACGGCCATCGGCAGCCGCGGCATGGAGGGCGCGCTCGAATCTGCGGAGCGTGTGTCGCTCGAGGTACTAGCCTCGGCTTGAGCGCCGTAGTTGATCAATCCGAGTTTTTGATCAAAGATTTCCGCCGGCACCACGCCACTGAGGCTTGGGATAAGGATCTTCGCTGACCGGTTTTGGCTTCACGGTCGAGCGTGATCGCCAGATGATCAGCCACCAGAATCCGAAGAACGACAGCGCCATCCAGCAAAACTCGTGCATGCCCCAATTCTCGACGCCGTAACGAGAAAGTTGTTCGAACATGATGAAGGCGACGGTGTACACGACTGCCCCCACCAAAGCGCCAAACTTCCAACGGTTCGAGCGTTGTCTTCCGCGGATCGCGATCGTCCACCAAGCAACCAAAAAGAACACGGTATAAAGATTGATCAGCCAGAGCCAGACCGGCGATTGCTGAAAGTAGTGGTTGACCCAGAACGCGCCCGCGCCGAAGAACGTGAGCAATGCGTAACGCCACTCGTCGAGCGGCTCTTTCAAGATCCGCTGCCAAAACACCACGAGGAAGGCATAAGCCGTCCAAGTCCCGAACAGCAGTTCGTAAAACTGTACCTTGCCTTGCCAGGCGTCTTCGAGCGGCGGCATCCACATAATCGATCCCCCTTCGTCAGTGGCGGGTTCGACGATAGCGGCGACGGTTCGCAAAACGCCAAAAACTTCGGTTTCCGTGGCCGACTGACGGAATCGGCAAACCGGAGTATCCTCGCGACCACGGGGGACTTATGTTGAATGCCACGATAACGGGCTGGGGCAAATGCTTGCCACCGGCCGTGCTCACGAACGCCGACATCGCAACTTTCCTCGATACGACGGACGAGTGGATCACCACGCGAACCGGAATCAAGGAGCGACGGATTTCTCACGTCTCGCTCGGTGACATGGCTTATGTCGCCTCGGCGCGCGCGCTCGCCTGTGCCGGTCTCGAGGGCAAGGACCTCGATCTCATCGTCTTCGGTACCACGACGCATGACGACCAATGCCCGAACATGGCATCAGGGCTGCAAGCGCGTCTCGGAGCCGACGGCTGCGGCGCGATGGACGTCAATACGGCCTGCACGAGCTTTCTCTATGGGCTGTCGACCGCAGCGGCGATGATCAAAAGTGGCGTCGTTCGCAATGCCCTCGTCGTTGGTGGCGAACTGATCTCGCCCTACATGGATTGGAACGATCGCAATGTCTCGGTGCTTTTCGGTGACGGCTGTGCCGCGGTCGTCTTGCAAGCCACAGACAAGAACGAAGGCTTGCTACTCGAAAAGCTCGGCTGCTTCGGAGAGTCCCGCGAAATCCTTCGCATCCACGGCATCGGAGGTGCATACGTTCATCAAGGACGCATGCTCGGTGCCACGGAGTGGCAGTTCGAAGGACAGGAGATCTTCAAGAAAGCGGTGAACGGCATGGGACTCGCGAGCGAGGATGTCCTGAGTCGTGCCGGTCTCACGGCCGACGATGTGAATCTGGCCGTTCCGCACCAAGCCAACTTGCGCATCATCGAGGCCGTGGCCAAGCGTGCGGGCGTTCCCATGGATCGCGTTTACGTCAGTGTGAGTCGTTACGGCAACATGTCGGCTGCGACCGTTCCCGTTGCGCTGTGCGAAGCGCTCGAAGACGGGCGAGTTCAGCCGGGCTCACTGCTGCTGATGCCGGCATTCGGAGGCGGACTCACGTTCTGCGCGCATCTGCTGCGCTGGGGCGAGCGCACGACGCCGATCTCGCTCAGTGATGTCGATCTTCCGCCCGCCGCGCACTCGGCGCTCGAGATGGTGGAGCGTTATCGAGCTTCAAGAGGAGCGGGCTGGACGTGAGTGCAGATCCGCGACGGAAAATGTTGCCTGTCGTCGCGATGGCGCTGTTCATCGACTCGATGGGTATCGGCATCATCATTCCCGTTGCGCCGCAACTCGTCATGCAACTCTCGGGTGCATCTCTGGCCGATGCCGCGCCCATCGCAGGCTGGCTCACCCTCGCCTACGCGTCGATGCAGTTCATTTTCTCGCCCATCCTCGGCAACCTCAGCGACCGATACGGCAGAAAGCCTATTCTTCTCGCCTCGCTCGCTGCACTCTCGGTCGACTATGTACTGATGGGCCTCGCGCCGACACTCGCATGGTTGTTCATTGGCCGAATCATCGCGGGTATCGCCGGCGCCACGTTCTCGACGGCCAATGCCGTGGTAGCCGACATCATCCCACCCGATCAGAGAGCCAAATATTTTGGCCTCAACGGAGCGGCATGGGGCATGGGCTTCATCGTAGGCCCCGTGGTCGGCGGCTTGCTCGGCGGATACGGACCGCGAGTTCCTTTTTTCGCGGCAGCCGTTTTCACTGCGATCAACTTCGTGATCGCCGTCATGGTGCTCAAAGAAACCCTACCCGAGGCTCAACGACGTGCGTTCTCGGCTCGGCGCGCCAACGTTCTGGGCGCGATCAAATCGATGCGCGCGATCCCGGGTGCCGTACTGCTCTTGTTCGTGCTGTTCATGTACCAAATCGGGCACGACACGCTACCGTCCACCTGGACGTGGATGACCATGGCGAAATTCGGCTGGGGCGAGCGCGAGATGGGCATCTCGCTCGCAGTGCTTGGGCTCGGTACCGCCGTCGTGCAAGGCGGCCTCGTCGGTGTCTTCACCCGTAAACTCGGAGAGCACCGCTCGGCACTGATTGGGCTCTCGGCAGGCTCGATCGGTTTTTTAGGCTATGCCTTCTCGACGGAACCTTGGATGCTGTTCGCCAGCGTTCCGGTGGCCTGTTTGATCGGGCTGACCATGCCATCGATCCGCGCGATTCTCTCGAGGCAGGTGCCCGCCAACGCGCAAGGAGAACTTCAGGGTGCCATCGCCGGCATCGTGAGCTTCACGGCGCTGGTCACCCCGTTCACCATGACGCATCTCTTCAGCCTGTCGATGACGCAGCTGCACTTCGCCGGTGCACCGTTCGTAGCGGCTTCGATATCGCTCGCCCTCGGCGCGGCCCTCTTTTCGAGAAGTCGCTTCAGCGCCGCGAACGCACCCAGATAGCGAACACCAAAAGAACGATGTTGGCTCCCGCCATGATGATGAACGGGGAGCCGGGTCGCCACTCGTCGAAGGTGTAGCCACCGATCTTCGAAATGGCGAGGATGCCGAGCGCACCAAAGAAACCGACCATGCCGATGACGGCACCGCGAATCGCGCTCGGGGCTTCCTGGGCGATGAGCACCTGCGAGGCGAGAATGCCGCTCGCCTGACCGATGCCGAGCATGGCCGCCGCGCCGAATGCTGCACCGCCCAGCGCGGGGTCAGGCGTGAAACCCATCCAACCGTAACCGATGACCGACAGCACGGTCGCCACGATGACCAGTGTCACTCGATTCACCTTGTCGGCCATCCAGCCGAAGATCGGCGCCCATAGCATCGCCGATCCCTGCACGATGCCGAACAAGGCGCCCTGACGCGACGAGGCCTCGGCAGCTGTCGCACCATCGGCGATCGCAGCCGTCTGTACCCACAAAGAAAGAAATAACGCGACGATCACAAGATCTGCTCGTGCCGCAAACGAAGCGGCATAGGCGAGTGCGATCCGCGGCTGACGACCGGCGTTGATGCCCTGAGTGAGCAAAGTGCGCAACGGCAGTCGGTCGGTGAGTTGATCGGGTCGGCCCGGCTTCAATCCGAGCATGATGAGGGCGCTCACGACGCAAACGGCTGAAATGGTGAGGTATGCGAAGCGCCCCGCCTCGGTCTCGGTAGCGCCGAAGCCTTGGTAAAAGGACGGCAAGCGAGTCAGCACAGCGAAAAACAGCAATGCGCCAACGGCATTGAGGAAGAACGATATTCCCGTGAGCTTGCCTCGATCGGCATCGACGGGGTAATCGGCGAGCACCGTCGCCAGCATGCCGCCGAGCGCCGCGATACCGACCGCGTAGATGAGCCGATAGATGAGCAGCTGCCCGACGTCGTTCGCGAACGGATATGCGGCATAGGCGAGCGCCGTGACGAGAAACCCCGTGATGTAGACGATTCGTCTCCCTACCCGATCGGACCAGGCCCCGAATAATCCGACGCACATCAAGGTGATGATTTCCTGCCAGAACTGCAGGTCACCCGAAACCCCGCCGCGCTGCTCGATCGGAACACCGATGTTCACTTCGAGCAGATAGGGCTGGAGAGTCGTCGCATAGGTGAATATTCCGATGCTGACGAACGCGGCCCAAAGATAAGCGCCGACATGTCCTCGCGTAACGCCGGGCATCAGACGAACCGGCCCGAACTTGACGCCGGCGGATTGATCACTCATGAGGGCTCTCCAGGGTCAGCGAAACAACCAGAACGAGGGGTAACGGGCATGCATCCTCGCGTCGAGACCATGCCATTGGCCGGTCGGCCAGATCACGAAAGGAAAGAACATCAGCGCGAGGACGATCAGCGAGGCGTCATAGTACCCGCCGATCGCAAAAGAAAACATCATGAGCATTGCACCCGCTGCGGCGCTGCGCGTCATGAAGCCGAACAACAACCCCGCTGCGATGAAGGTTTCACCCCAGCACACGAGCCAGGCGAGCGGTTGATAGTAAGGCAGGCCGATATTTTCGATGAACCACGCGCCGAAGGATTCGGGGTCGATTTCTTCGAGCCGCTGCATGAAGATCTGCGACAATCGATCGGTCGTGATGTATTGCTGACGCCATTTATTGACGGCCGCACCAAGAAAAAACAAGGCGAGCAAATACCGGAGCGCGAGCAACGCGATCCGTCCAGCGCCGAGTTTGCGACGGTCGTTCATGGCGTTTTTCCGGCGGGCAGTTCGCGTCCGAGCATCGCTCGTACCCAGGCGTAGCCCTCGCGACGGGGTAACGTACGACACTGCCCTCGCAACTCGCCGGTGCGCGTTCGCCACTCACCGTTACGCATGTCGATCGTGGAGTCCGGCAGCTGAATGATGGCTACGGCTGCGTCCACGCGCGCTTCGGCGTCAGCAGTGGCGACCCGGCGAATCGCGCCCTGGTTTTCATAGATCGAGAGAGGGCGCACATCGGTGGTTTTTCGACGAAACAACTGGATGAGGTAATCCCAAATCGTCGCGATCTGCGCCCAGAAGCTTTTCTCGCGCAGCCTGTAGAGGCGATAGGAATTGGCCTCTTGTGACACGCCCGAGGCGTCGCACCGCAGGAAGTCGTCACAGGTGCTGCATAACAAGTTGATGCGTATCTGCAGCGACTCGGGCGGAGGCGGCGCTGGACCGCGAGCACAGCCGGCGAACCAAAGCAGCGCCGCGATGAGTAACGCCCTGCCGGCGGCGCCTGCGTGATTGGATATCCGATATGCCACGTGCCGATTTCGGTCGGCATAGCGGACCAAGTCAACTTTGAGCGATAAAACCGTGTACCTTGCGGACAAAGGGGGTATGACGATGGCTTCGAACTCTTCCTTGTGCGTGTTGGCCACGGCCATTTTGGCGTCCGGCTGCTCATCGACACCGGTGACCTCGATCACACCGGCAAAAACCACCGACAACTTCTGCGTCGAGGCTCAAGCCGCCATCGTCAATTCGAAGGTCCCGGCACGGAACGAGATCCATACCGATGCCGCAGCCTTCACCAAGTCGAAGCCCATCGCTCGCCCTCTCGTCACGACCCAATACATCTGGCCTGAAAGCGCCGAACCGAATGCCGGACCGATGATGGTGTCCTGCAAGATGAAGACGGCGGATCATCTCGTGAGCGAGTACGGACCCGACGCGGCAGGTGCCGATATCGGATGCAGTGGTGTGAACGCACTCACGTTGCAGCGCGTACTCGACTCGATGACACCCGCCGAACGACGACGTGTGTTGTTCGGTGGCGGAAAGAACGTTCTGATGGACGCGGATCTCGTGACGACGATGGGGCCCATTTGGCTCGAGCCCTATGCGATGGTCCGTGTCGACGGATCCGGCTATCTCCGACTGCAGGCGAAAGCCATGCGTAACGATTGGCTCGATCCGCGCTATCTCGCCGCGCCCCCTCAATTCAGGGGAACGCGTTACTGTCACCTCGTCGCACCCGAGTACCTTCGGCGGGTACTGCTGGGTGAGGTCAAACCCGTCAGCGCATCGTGACGAATTCTTCGGCGCTCGTCGGATGGATGGCGATGGTGTCGTCGAAATCGCGCTTCGTCGCGCCCATCTTCACAGCCACGGCAAACCCCTGAAGCATTTCGTCGGCGCCTGCGCCGATGACGTGACAGCCGACCACTCGCTGCTCGGGGCCTACCGTGACGAGTTTCATCTCTGCACGTGGTTTACGTGACGTCAGGGCGTGATACATCGGTACGAATCCCGAGGTATAGATCTTCAAAGATTCTGCGCCGTAGCGATCCCGGGCTTCTTGCTCGCTGAGGCCCACCGTCCCGATCGGTGGATGACTGAAAACGACGGTGGGGATGTTCGAATAGTCGAGGTGGCGCTCAGTCATGCCACCGAAGACTCTGTCGGATAGCCGACGCCCCGCCGCGATTGCGACGGGCGTCAACAAGGCGCGCCCCGTCACGTCACCGATGGCATAGATGCCGCCGACGTTGGTCTGCTGGAATCGGTCGACCGCGATATGCCCGGAGTCATCCAGTCTTACGCCCGCGCGATCAAGACCAATGCCCTCGACCATCGGCGCGCGGCCGATCGCCCAGACGACGCAATCGAACGCACCGAGCATGCGCCCGTCCATCGTGAGCAAACGTAGACTGCCGTCGGCATCACGTTCGACCGCGCGGGGCGTTGCATTCGTTTCGATGACAGTGCCCTCGTCACGCATGATCTTCATGAGCGCATCGCCGAGCATGCTGTCGAAGTGACGTAACACACGCTCCTGACGAATGACGAGCGACACCCGACTACCGAGGCCTGAAAAAACACCCGCAAGCTCGACGGCGATATAGCCACTGCCCACGACGGCGACTCGATCGGGTTTCTTCTCGAGCGCAAAGAATCCGTCGGAGGTGATCCCGAACTCGGCACCTGGGATGGCGGGTACGGCTGGACGTCCCCCGGTGGCAATCACGACGTGAGGAGCCTCGAGCGTTTCGTCGCCGACGCGAACCTCACCCACCGCGGTAAAACGACCGTGTCCCCGCAGAAGTTCGATTTTCTTGTTCGCGAGGTTGCGTTCGTAGATGCCGTTGAGACGGTGTATGTAGGCCTCGCGAGCCTCGCGGAGAGCCGCCCAATCGTGACCGCGCAGTTCTAGGTCGAACCCATAATGTGCCGCGTCGTGTGCGGCATGGGCGATCTGCGCGGCATTCCACATGACTTTTTTCGGAACGCAGCCGACGTTGACGCAGGTACCGCCGAGGCGGGCAGCTTCGATGAGTGCGACCTTGGCGCCGTATTCCGTCGCACGCTGAGCGCAGGCGAGTCCGCCGCTGCCACCACCGATCACCACGAGATCGAATTGTCTTGTCGTCATGGTCGAATCGTACACGGCGGCCCCGCCTCGTGCTGCGGGGAGCATGACCCTTTCGTCTTGGGTGCATTACCCTAGCGGCATGACCAAGACCACCATCGCCACCTGGAACGTCAATTCACTCAGGGTCCGCCTGCCTCAGCTCGCCGAATGGCTCGCCGTAGCGAAGCCCGATATCGTCGCTCTGCAGGAAACCAAGATTCCAGACCCTGATTTCCCTGCACAGGAGATCGCCGATCTCGGATACCACGTCGTCTTCAGTGGGCAGCGGACCTACAACGGTGTCGCCATCCTCTCCAAAAAACCCCTGAAGGTAATTGCCACCGGCATTCCGGGATTCGAGGACGAACAGCGCAGGGTCCTCGCCGCAGAAACGGATGGACTCGTCGTACTCGATCTCTACGTGCCAAATGGCCAGGAGCCGGGCTCCGACAAATACGCCTACAAACTCCGTTGGCTCGAAGCACTGGAGGGCTGGCTGCGAAACTCTTTGCTCAAAGATCGCGAGGTCATCGTCCTCGGTGACTTCAACATCGCTCCGGAAGATCGTGACGTGCATGATCCGGCTGCATGGATCGGCAGCGTGCACGTGAGCGAGCCGGAGCGGACGGCTTATCGAAAACTGCTCGAGGCCGGTCTCGTCGACGTCTTCAGAAATTTCGATCAGCCCGAGAAGTCGTTCACTTGGTGGGATTACCGTGCGGCAGCTTTCCGTCGTAACCACGGACTGCGTATCGATCTGATTCTCGCGACGGCAGCTCTGGCAAAACGCTGTGTAGCGTCACACATCGATCGCGAGCCGCGGCGCGCCGAGCGGCCCTCAGACCATACGCCGGTGGTCGCCGAGTTCCATCGCGAGT
>JBIJCL010000116.1:0-6015 GCA_044344725.1 Steroidobacteraceae bacterium
TCAACGGATCGGCCGGTCAAAGTTTCGGCGCTTTCATGCCGCGCGGCATGAGTTTCACACTCGAGGGCGATGCCAACGACTACGTCGGCAAGGGTCTCTCCGGTGGGCGCATCGTGGTTCATCCGTCCCGTGCCGCCACGTTCAAGGCCGAGGAAAACATGATCGTCGGCAACGTCGCGCTCTACGGTGCGACGGCTGGCGAAGTTTTCATCCGCGGACAGGCGGGCGAACGCTTTGCAGTGCGCAACAGTGGTGTCGACGCCGTCGTCGAAGCGGTGGGGGATCACGGCTGCGAATACATGACGGGTGGTCGCATCGTCATCCTCGGACCGACAGGCCGAAACTTCGGCGCCGGAATGTCGGGCGGTGTCGCGTACGTGTTCGATGAAGCGAGTCAGTTCGCGCCGCGGATCAACATGCAAATGGTCGAGGTCGGACGCGTCGAAGATCGCGAAGAAGCGGAAGCCTTGCAGCGACTCATCGCGCGTCATGCCGAGCTCACGGGCAGTGCGGTCGCAGAGCGAATCCTCGCCGCGTGGCCCACGCAGTTGCCCAAATTCGTTCGAGTCATCCCGAAGGACTACAAGCGCGTGCTCGCCTGTCTCAAGCGCGCACACGATCAGGGACTGTCGGGTGACGAGGCGACGATGGCGGCGTTCGAAGAGAACTCCCGAGACCTCGCTCGTGTGGGAGGTAACTGATCATGGGTAAGCCGACCGGATTCATCGAATACCTTCGTGAAACACCCCTCGATCGGTCGCCTCTCGAGCGCGTGAAGGACTGGAAAGAGTTCCATCACGATCTCGACGAAAAAGGCCTGCGCAATCAGGCGGCGCGGTGCATGGACTGCGGCGTGCCGTTTTGCCATACCGGCAAACTCATGAGCGGCGGCGCCTCGGGTTGCCCAGTCAACAACCTCATCCCCGAGTGGAACGATCTCGTCTATCGCGGACTTTGGCGCGAAGCGCTCGATCGACTGCACAAGACCAATAATTTCCCCGAGTTCACGGGTCGTGTGTGTCCCGCGCCTTGCGAGGGCTCGTGCGTACTCGGCATCAACGCGCCTCCGGTGACGATTAAAAACATCGAGAACACGATCATCGAGCGAGGGTTCGAGGAAGGCTGGGTCGTTCCCGAACCTCCGGCGACCCGTACCGGTAAGCGAGTGGTCGTGGTGGGCTCCGGTCCGGCTGGCCTTGCCGCCGCTCAACAATTGAATCGAGCCGGTCACATCGTCACCGTGCTCGAGCGTGCCGATCGCCCCGGTGGGCTACTCATGTACGGCATCCCGAACATGAAGCTCGACAAAGAAGCGGTCGTGATGCGTCGCATCAAGCTGCTCGAGCAGGAGGGCATCAAGTTCATCTGCAACGCCAGTGTGGGCGACAACTACGAAGCCCAGATGATGCTTCGGGATTTCGATGCCGTCGTGCTCTGCACGGGCGCCTCGCAACCGCGCGATCTGGCCGTCGAGGGACGCACGCTCGGCGGAGTCCATTTCGCGATGGACTACCTCACGGGCGCGACGCAGGCGATGCTCGGAAAGGGTCCCGCGAAAGCGAAGATTCATGCCAAGGGTCTCGACGTCGTCGTCATCGGTGGCGGTGACACGGGCACCGATTGCGTCGGCACGGCGATGCGCCAAAGCTGCCGTACGCTCACGCAGTTCGAAATCATGCCGAAGCCCCCGTCCGAGCGAGCCGCCGACAACCCGTGGCCCGAGTGGCCTCGTGTCTACAAGATGGATTACGGCCAGGAAGAAGCCGCGGCGAAATTCGGCAAGGACCCCCGGGCCTATCTCACGACGATCAAGAAATTCGTCGGTGATGAGAACGGTCGTGTAAAAGAAATCGTCACCGTCGAGGTTCGCTGGGAGAAGAACGACAAGGGTCAGGTCGTACCCGTCGAGCAGCCGGATACCGAGAGATCGCAACCGGCACAGCTCGTGCTGCTCGCCATGGGGTTCACCGGACCTGAGCCCTCGTTGCCGCAGGATCTCGGGCTCGAGCTCGATGAGCGCCTCAACATGAAAGCGACTTACGGCGAATACGCCACCAACATTCCGGGCGTTTTCGCGGCGGGCGACTGCCGTCGCGGGCAAAGCCTCGTCGTCTGGGCCATCAACGAGGGCCGAGGTGTCGCGCGGGAGTGCGATCGGTGGCTGATGGGGCGGACGGACTTGCCCTGATTACAAAAACGCCCGACCAAAAAAAACCCCGCTCGCGCGGGGTTTTTTTTAAGGCGAGGCTCTCCCGGGACGGTCGCTGTAAGCCGCTGCAAATGAGCGACTACGCGGGCGCCTAATGTTTGCGGTTTGAGCCCTCGAGGGGTTCTAGGGGAGCCGCCAAATGAGGCCGCTACCCAACCGTGCACGCGCCGACCACCTGGGCGATGAGGCAAAAAAACCTCAAAAGCCAGCGAAGCATTTGAAATCAACGACTTACGCGTTGTTCAATGACCACGCCGGAGAGAAGTATACACGGAAGTTGTGCTCCGGGAAGTGTGCGGTTCGAGACGCTCGTCACAAATCGTGGGTCAATTTCCCCAATGAGGACCGCGCGAGAGTTCGACCAGTTCGTAGTAGGTCTGCATGTAGCCGGCGACCTGGCCCTTCAGGAAGATGAACTCGCCGTCGGCCGTACACCAGACATCGTAGGGCGGATGTTCCTGGGGCAATTCGGGGTTGGCGACGAACTGGAAGTGCAATGCATCGAACGTCCCGGCACCCACCGTCACTTTCTCCGGGCCCACGAACACGATGTTGAGCCCGATGGAGAAAAGCATCGGCCCCGTCGCTCCGCGATGATCGGGCGAGGACAGCAACATCTGCGCGATGCGCTGCACGACACCCGGTTTTTTTTGATCGATCAGGCGCAGGTGCCACGCGTCGCAGGCGATCGCATGATTCTGGAAGGTGAGCAGCGGCGTGGCGAGGTCCATGCGCTGCGAAACACGACCTTCGAGCGAAGTGAAGGTTTCGCACTCGGCGAACTGTGGATGGAAGCGGAACCAGCCCGATCCCATGAACTTGCTGCCGACCGAAAGTCGGACGAAGCAGTCGGTGGGCATCCAGTTCGAATCGAGGGAGTAGGTGATGTCGCGCATCACCGAAGGCCGATCGTCGATTTCGCAATGTGCGGTGCAGGTACGGGTACCGTCCGCGTGCACGTCAATTCTGAAGTACTCACGACCGCGTTCTTGGTTGAGCCGCTCGGGCTTCTTGCTGGTGTAGAGCACCTTGCCCATCACGCTGCGATGGTCTCGTTGCAGGATGGGGAGCTTCGGGTCGACGGGAGCGTTGGCCATGGATGATTCCTCTGAAATTCGTCGCGATTGTAAGCCTCAGCCTGCGGCGTGCGTCCATTGACGCGCCTCGCGCGCCGCAGCGCGGAAATGCGGCAGGTTGTAGACGAGCAAGGCGCCGCCGATCACCGACACCGTCATCGCCACGACGAACATGGAGTAGCGCAACTGCGACTCGTCGGCGAAGTAGAAATCGGTGACGAGCGCAACTGCCGTGGGGCCTATGAAAAATCCGACTGCGTTCAAGACGAAGTAATAGAGCGCGATCACTTGTGCACGCATCGTGGGCGGTGAGATCGATACGACTGCCGCAGCGCCCGCCGCCGTGGGCGCGGCTGCGCCGAGCGTCGCAGGAATCAGGGCGAGCACGGCCAGTAGCGGTGAGGGCATCAACGTGAACGAGCAATAACCGATGGCCATGATCACGAACGACACGAGGCAGACGCGTACGTAGCCATCCTCGTAGCGCGATTGGAAATAATCGCTCATCCATCCGCCGATCAGCACGCCCATCAGCCCGAACACGATGGTGATGACGCCGCGCCACTGGATCCAGAATCCGAGTTGCTCCGGCGTCAGCGAGTAGGTTCGTCGCAGGAATTCTGGAATCCAGAAGCCGATGCCGTAAGCCATGATGGCGAGACCCGACAGCGCGAAGAAGAGCACGAGAAACGCGCGCCAACGGCTGACGACATGCGCCAGGGTCTTGTTGACCGGCGAGGCGATGGGCTTCAGACCACTCACCAAAAACTCTCTGCGCACCGGCTCGCGGATCGTCAGCACGAGCAGCGCGATCAGAAGACCCGGAAGTCCGACGTAGATGAACATGAGTTGCCACGGTTCGTGCCAACCGAGTATCGGCAGTTCCACGGGGCCGATTTCTTTGAGCTTCGGATAAACCGCTCCGCCGAAGATGAAGGCGAGCCCGCTGCCACTCGAGACGCCCGCGGTGTAGAGCCCGATCGCACGCCCAATTTTTTCGGGAGGAAAGTAATCTTTCAGCAGCGACAAGGCCGAGGGGTTCAATGCCGACTCGCCGGCACCGACGCCGACGCGGGCGAGGAAGAGTGCCGCGTAGGAGGTCGCGAAACCGCAGGCGGCAGTCATCACGCTCCAGAACGCCACGCCCCAGAAGATGAGCCATCGACGGTTACCTCGGTCAGCCAGCCAGGCGATGGCCACACCGAAAAAGGTGTAGAACACCGCGAAGGCGCCGCCGAGCAGCAAGCTCATTTGCGTATCGCTGATCTGCAGGCTCGCTTTGATGTCTGGCACCAGCAGGGCGATGATTTCGCGATCGATGAACGCGAGGATGTACGCGAGCAAGAGGACGACGACGACATACCAGGCATAGGCGGGATGCGGGTACGGGACCGGCGTGGCGGGTGCGTCATGGCTCGACATCGGGCATCCTCTTGGTCCCCAGGGCGCGCGTAGTTCTAGCTCATCCGGACTCAACTTGAAAGTCAGTCATCATCCCGACTACTACTTGCCGTTGCCCGAAGGCCATCCGTTTCCGATGGTCAAGTACACGCTGGTATACGACCGGCTTCGTGAGGCGGGGCTGCTGCCCGCCGAGAACATCATGCTTCCCGAGGAAGCCTCTCGAGCCGATCTCGAGCTCGTCCATACGCAAGACTACCTCGATCGTTTATTTGGCCAGGGTTTGAGCGCGCAAGAGCAGCGCGCACTCGGTGTCCCTTGGTCGCCGCGTTTACTGCGTCGCTCGCGACTCGCCGTTCAGGGGACGATCTTGGCGGCCCAGGCGGCGCTTGATGACGGACGCGGCGGCAATCTCGCAGGTGGTACGCACCATGCCTTTCCCGATCATGGCGAAGGATTTTGCGTGCTGAACGACGTCGCGATTGCGATCCGGCGACTTCAGCGCGAAGGGCGGATCGCGCGCGCCCTCATCGTCGATCTGGATGTACATCAGGGCAATGGCACGGCCGCCATATTCGAAGGCGACGATGCGGTCTTTACGTTTTCCATGCACGGAGAACGCAATTATCCCTCGCGGAAAATGCGCTCGACGCTGGACATCGGGCTGCCCGACGGCATCGACGACGATGCTTATCTGTCGACCCTGGAAGACAATCTGCCGCGACTCATCGACAAGTTTCATCCCGACATCGTGTTTTATCTCGCAGGCGTCGACGTCGCTGCAGGTGATCGATACGGACGTTTCAACCTGAGCGACGAAGGAGTTCGCGCGCGTGATCGCAAGGTACTCGAGTGGACCGCGCAGCATGGGCTGCCGCTCGCCATCACCCTCGCCGGAGGCTATTCACCGAATGCCGTACGCACCGCGATGCTTCACACCCTGGTTTTCGAGGAGGCGATGAAGTGAGCGCTCCGACATCGAAGCCCCGTCTCATGCAACGCTTCCTGCGCTTCATGTCCGACCGTCGCGTGCTCTCCGATGCGCGCATGCTCGAGTTGTATCCGCCATTCTGGTTCATGCGCATCAAAGTGCTCGAGATGGATCGCGACTGGCGTCACGTGCGTATTCGTCTGCCGCTCAACGGCATTTCCCGCAACCCCGGTGGTGTGATGTTCGGCGGGTTTCAGGCGGCGCTCGCCGACCCGATCGCCGCGCTCGCCTGCGCACGCGTCTTTCCGGGTTATTCGACCTGGACGCGGGGCCTGTCCGTCGATTTCGAGCTCGGCGGCAGTACCGACCTTGAACTCAGATTCGAGTTTCCCGTCGAG
>JBIJCL010000117.1:0-5984 GCA_044344725.1 Steroidobacteraceae bacterium
GGCTTTGCGCAAAGTGACGGTTTCGTAGAACGCGAAACCATAGTTGAGTAGCGCGGCGCTCGCCTGTTCACGAATCTTTGGCGACTGGGTTCCGAAGACCGCGGAGATCATTCGGGTGCCATTGCGCTGGGCCGAGCTCACGAGGCAGTAGCCGGCGCTGTCCGTGTGTCCGGTCTTGATGCCGTCGGCGCTCGGGTCGCGATAGAGCAGGCCGTTGCGATTTCCTTGACGTATGTTGTTCCAGACGAATTCTTTTTGAGAGTACCAACGGTAGTACTGGGGAAAGTCGCGGATCATGGCGCGCGCGAGGATCGCGATGTCCCGGGCGGTCGTGTAGAGCGCGACATCGGGCAGACCCGTTGCGTTCGCAAAACTCGAGTTGGTCATACCGAGGGCCTTGGCCTGCTCGGTCATGACACGCGCAAAAGTTTCCTCGGAGCCTGCGAGTCGCTCGGCGATGGCGATCGCTGCGTCGTTACCGGACTGCACGATCATCCCTTGCAGCAAAACTTCGACGGGGACTTTGTCGCCGACCTGCAAAAAGGTGCGCGAGCCTTCGGCGCGCCACGCTCGCTCGCTGATGGTGACCGGCTCCTGCAACTTGAGGCGACCTTCGGCAAGCGCGCGGAACGCGACATAAGCGGTCATCACCTTGGTGATGCTGGCCGGTTCGACTCGGGTGTCTTCGTTTTCTCCGGCCAGGCGTCGACCGGTCGTGTGATCGACCAGGATCCACGATTTCGCTTCGATACCCGGAGGGGGCGGCACTGGGAGCACGTTCGCGTGGGCCTGCACGGCAACGCAAGATGACAGGGTGAGGGCGGCAGCGGCGAGGCGAGACGTGAACGACAAGATTGGGCTCCTGCAAAGTCGGGCGGATGATTCGGAAGCGCAGATTGTAAACGCGTTAGTCGTGCGCGGGTCGCGCATCGGGGATGCCGGCGATCCTCAACCGCTCGATCATGTCCTCGGCCTCGAGGGCAGCGTCGAAGGGGCCCACCTGCACCCGGAAAACCGTGCGCTCGCCAATCTGCGCTTCGCGCACGAGGGTGTTGCGGATCCCGGCTTCGGCGAGTCGCTGCCTCATGGCTTCCGCGTTGGCCCGTGCGGAGAAGGAACCCGTCTGCAGGAATCGCGAACTGACTCCGACCGCGCTCGAAGGGGCGGGTCGGGTGTTGTCCGTCGCCGGCGCCGACGCTGGCTTCGGCGTTGGGGCGCCCGTCGCCGCCATGATGGGGGGCGGTAGCGCGGGCGGC
Source organism: Steroidobacteraceae bacterium (assembly GCA_044344725.1). Classification (GTDB taxonomy): domain Bacteria; phylum Pseudomonadota; class Gammaproteobacteria; order Steroidobacterales; family Steroidobacteraceae; genus UBA964. The sequence continues at coordinate 1,257 of JBIJCL010000117.1, forward strand.
GCGTCGTCGCCAGGTTCGATCACCCGCACCTCGACGAGGGCCGTGCCCTTGCGCGTCATATCGAGTTTGTGGGCGGCGGTGTACGAGAGGTCGATGATGCGATCACCCACGAAAGGTCCTCGATCATTGATGCGTACGACGACCGAGCGCCCGTTCTCGAGATTGGTGACCCGGGCATAGACGGGTATCGGCAGGGTCTTGTGCGCAGCCGTCATCGCGTACATGTCGTACGGCTCGCCGCTCGAGGTGCGCTCGGCATGAAACCCAGGTCCGTACCACGAGGCGATTCCACGCTCGATATGTCCCTTGGCACTGCGTTGTACACGATAGGTTCGTCCGAAGACCTCGTAGGTTTCAGGATTGCCGTAGCGACTGCGCGGCTCTTTGCGCGGCACTGCGTCGGGGATGGCATCGAGATTTCGGGGGGCGCCTTTCGGAAGGCTTGCGGGTTTGGCGCTCGGCTCAGGGGCTCGCCGGAGGAGGCTGCAGCCCTGGAGCAGCCACGCGCAGAGGGTGAGAAGCAGGACGAGTCTTCGCATCACCGTGGCGAGCCGCTGGCTGCCGCGGCCACTGCGGGTGCCGGCGCCCGCGCGAGTTCGGCGTCGATGGCCATGGCGAGATCATGAACCGCCATGGCGTAGAGGATGCTGCGGTTGTAGCGCGTGATCACATGAAAGTTGCGCAGACCGACGCGGATGTTGGGGCGATCGGCGAGCTCGGCCGGCACGAGGATCAGCTTCGTGTCATCGGTGATCGACTCGGGCAGCGTGAAACCGAGACCACGGGCTCCTCCCGCGGTTTGATTGAGATCGAGATTGCGTCGCTCGAGCGTCGGCATCACCGCGAGCATCGTCTCTGCGCTCGCAGCCGCCTCGAGTAGCACCGGCGCATCGCGTTCCCAGCCGTGGACCGAGAAATAGTTGGCGACGCTGCCGATGACGTCATCCCACTGCAGGAAAAGATCGCGACGCGGGTCGGCGGCGCCGTCGAGTGACCCGTTGACCGCGAACCGACGATAGCTCGAGGGCATGAACTGCGGTGCCCCCATCGCTCCGGCGTACGAGCCGAGGGTCGTTGTGGGATCGAGCGATTCTTCGCGTACGAGCAGCAGAAACTGCTCGAGCTCTGAGCGGAAAAAGCGACCTCGCGGAGGGTAATCGAAACCCAAGGTCATGAGTGCATCGAGCACCCGCCACGAGCCCTTGTTGCGCCCGTAGTTGGTTTCGATGCCGATGATGGCTGCGATGTATGCAGGCGATACGCCGGTCTTCGCCTGCGCCGCATCGAGCCGTGCGCGGTGCTCTCTCGAAAACTCCACGCCGCGGGCGATGCGCTCGGCCGTTACGAGGCGATTGCTGTACTCCCACCAGCGCAGGACGGTTTCGGCAGGTCGCGTGATTGCCGCGATGATGCGTGGCTGAAACATCCCCTGAGAGAGCAGGGTCCGGATCTCGTTTTCCGGAATACCGTGTTTTTTTGAAGTCTCGACGATGAACGCGCGGATGTCTTCGCGCTCGAGATCGAAGGGGGTCGGCTCGGCAGGCGGCGCCGGAGCAGTCGGCGTCGTCGGCGCGTTCGGTGGGGCCGCCGCGGTGGCTCCGCTCGCTTGGCCCGTCGCCTGGGTGTCGCCGGCGTTGGCCCCTTGAGCAGAGGCTGCGGATGCGGACGGACTCTGAGTCGCCGCGTTTTTTTTGAGCGGCGCGACGCAGGCAGTGAGCGCGACGAGCGTGACGAGTAGGGGTAAGAAAGAGCGGGTGCGAGGAGCGCCTTGGGCGTGTTTCATCAGGCTGCGAGTTTTCGGTTGGCGTATAACGACATGAGCATACCGAAGCCTGCCAACAGGGTCACCATCGAGGTACCGCCGTAGCTCACGAGAGGCAGCGGTACACCGACGACCGGCAGCAATCCGCTCACCATACCGGCATTGATGAACACGTAGACAAAGAAAGTCGCCGCGAGGCTGCCGGACAGCAGTCGCGCGAAGGTGTCGCGCATTTGCGAGGCGAGGAAGATCGCTCTCAACACGACGAACACGTATAACCCGATCAGCACCAGCGCGCCGACGAGACCGAGCTCTTCGCCGACCACTGCGAACACGAAGTCGGTGGTGCGTTCGGGCAGAAACTCGAGCTGACCCTGCGAGCCCTGCAGATACCCCTTGCCGAAAATTCCACCCGAGCCGATCGCGATGATGGATTGGATGATGTGGTACCCCGAGCCGAGCGGATCGGTCTGCGGATCGAGAAAAGTCAGCACGCGTTGCCGCTGGTAATCGTGAAGGAAAGACCAGCCGACGGCCGCTGCCGCGACGCTGCCGAGCCCGAGCATCACGATGTATCGGATCTGCAATCCCGCGAGCAGGACCACGATGAGACCACCCATCAGAATCAGCAACCCCGTTCCGAGATCGGGCTGCACGATCGTGAGGGCGGTCGGAACGAGGATCACGCCGGCGAGCAAAGCGAGCGTACGTGGATCGGGGGGTAACGGTCGCTCGCGCAGGATCCAGGCGCAGGTCATGGGAACGGCGAGTTTCATGAGCTCGGAGGGCTGAAAGCGAATGAAGCCGAGGTCGAGCCAGCGTTGCGCGCCCTTACCGACATAACCGATCGCATCGACGACGATGAGTAGCATGAGGCCCGTCACATAGAGCCACGGCGTGAGTCGACGCAAAAAGCCCGGGCGAAGTTGCGCCAGTATGAGCATCAGTGCAGCGCCGAGCGCGAGACGAGTGCTGCCGCGCAACACCGATTCCCAATCGCCTCCCGAAGTGCTGTAGAGAATGAACTGGCCGTAGAGGGCGATGGCCGCGAGCCCCGCGAGCAACGGACCATCGAGACGAAGACTACCGAGCAGCTGCGCAGTACGCGTCAGCGTTCTTCGAGTCGTGCTGTCGACATCCTCTCGCAGCATCATTCCTCCGAAAAATCACCGCTCGATGCGGCGCCTGCGGTTTTCTCGTCGCGTGCGGCGGGAAACTTGCGCAGCAAATAGGCATCCATGATCGTTCTTGCGATGGGCGCTGCCGTGCCGCTACCACTTCGACCGTTCTCGACGATGACCGCGATGGCGATCTTCGGCGCCTCAGCGGGAGCGAAGGCGACGAACCACGCATGATCACGCAAACGCTCGGAGATGGCCGCTTCGTTATAGCGCTGATTTTGGGCGACCGTGAATACCTGGGCCGTGCCGGTCTTGCCTGCGATCGTGTACGGCGCGCCGGCCGCTGCGCGTGAGGCGGTGCCGCCTTGCATGACGGCGAGCATGCCGTCGACGACGCGGTCCCAATCCTCGGGCTTGCCGGCATTCGGCCGCGGCAGCGGCTTAGGTGCGAGTTCGGTCACTTTTTGAGTTTCGGGGTCTCGCAATGCGCGTACGAGTCGCGGCTGAAAATTTTGACCGCGGGTCGCGAGGATGGCGGTCATGTGTGCGAGCTGGATCGGTGTGCTCGTCATGTACCCCTGCCCGATACTGAAGATCACGGTCTCTCCGGGGAACCACACCTGGTCGCTGCGCTTGCGAAAAGCCTGCTTTTTCCACTCAGGCGAGGGAAGGATGCCGGCCTTCTCGCCACCGATGTCGATGCCGGTCTGCTCGCCAAGCCCGAATTCGGCGAGGAAGTCGTGGAGACGACGAACACCGAGTCGGGTCGACATTTCATAGAAATACGTGTCGCAGGACTGGGCGATCGCGGTTCGAAGGTCGGTGGACCCATGTCCCTTCGGTTTCCAGTCACGGAAGCGGTGACGGCTGCCCGGCAACGAAAAATAGCCCACGCAGTAGTGGGGTTCGAGGGGCTCGGTGACTCCGTAGGTGAGGCCCGCGAGTGCGACCACGGGCTTGATGGTCGAGCCCGGAGGATAGGTGCCCCTCAATGCGCGGTTGAAGAGTGGACGATCGGGGTTTTCATTGAGCGCTCGAAACTCTGCACGTGTGAGTCCTCGCGCGAACATGTTCGGATCGAATCCCGGTCGGCTGACGAGCGCCAGTACGTCGCCGTTGTTGGGATCGAGCGCGACGATGGCGGCTCTCTGATCGCGTACCAGATCTTCGGCGACACGCTGCACCTCGAGATCGAGCGTGAGCAACAAATCGCTGCCGGGATCGCCGGGTATGGTGTCGCGCATGGCTTCGAGGCCGCCGGCCTTGTCGACCGAGCGCCCTCGGGCGTTCACCATGATTTCCCGTCGACCGTTGCGACCGCGCAGTACGTCCTCGAACGCCGCTTCGACACCGACCTTGCCGATGGTGGAGCTGCCTGCGTACTGCTCGCGGTCGATTCGCTCCAGATCATTCGCCGAAATCGAACCGACATAGCCGAGCGCATGCACTGCGGTTTCCCCGTGGGGGTAGCTGCGTGCGAGTCGAGTGCGGATATCGACGCCCGGGAAGTCGTGTCGGTTGACCGCGAAGCGCGCCATGTCGTCGTCGTTCAGGAAAAGACGGATCGGCACGCTGTCGAAAGGTCGGCGTGACCGGATGGTGCGACGGACGTCATCGAGATCGTCTTTTTGGATGAGTCCGATCTCGACGAGCCCCCGAAGCGTCGTCTCGAGGTTCGGGACTTCCTCCGGAACGAGTTCGAGCTGATACGCAGGCTTATTCTCCGCGAGGATCTCGCCCTTGCGGTCGTAGATGATGCCGCGCGGCGCCGGTTGCGGTTCGATCCGGACGCGATTGCCCTGCGCGAGATCGGTGTACTCGTCGTATTTCACGACCTGCAGCCAG
>JBIJCL010000137.1:0-5454 GCA_044344725.1 Steroidobacteraceae bacterium
CAAAAAAATCAGGGTCAATCTCGTCATCCCCGGACTCATCATTACCGAGATGACCTCACAGCTCGACGAGAAGGCGATGAACAAGCTCCTCGAGCGTATTCCTCTTGGCCGCGTTGGGCGCGAGGAAGAAATCGCAGATGTAATTTGGTGGGTCGCTGGCTCGACCTACATGACCGGCGCCGTAATTCCGACCGACGGCGGCATGATGGCCCAGTTGTAACGCCTCCGACGAATCGCTCATGGCCACTCTCGAATCCTTAGACCGATGGCTTGAGTCCGAGCTGGGATTCGTCGAGATCGAAATGGGTCCGCGGCTGGGCGGCGGAAACTCCAACGTCACGCAGCTCATACGTCACGCGAAGGGCCGCGTTATTCTGCGTCGCCCACCCGACGATACGATTTCTTCGACCGCAGGTGCGGGCGTGCTGCGCGAATACGGCATGCTGAAGGCCTTATATGGGCGTGTGAAAGTGCCGCGCCCGCTCGCGTATTGCGCCGATGCGTCGATAGTCGGGCAACCGTTCAGCATCATCGAATACGTAGATGGAATATCCATCACCGAATCTCTGCCCCAGGCATATACGGCGGATGCAGCGACCATTTCGAATCTCGGTATCGAACTGGTCGACGAGCTCGCAACCTTACATACCGTAGATTGGCGCTCGCTCGGAATGAGCAGTCCGAAAATGCCCGAGGACTATGTCGCCAAACAAATCGCGCGATTGAGAAAGCTTCGTGCGGAAGAGACGGGTCGCCCGTTACCCTTGATAGAAGATATTGCGGGATGGCTGACGTCGAATCTCCCGCCACCGCCTCCTGCGACAGTGATGCATGGCGACTTTCATCTCGACAACACTCTCTTCTCGCGCGATGCACCGAAGCTGAGTGTCATCATCGACTGGGAGTTGGCGACTATCGGAAATCCCTACGCCGATCTGGCCTTGATGCTTGCTTTTTGGGGACCCAGATCCGTCAATCCTCCCGGATTTTCGTTCGTACAAAAAATTTCTCGCGACTTCGACGAGGTGATCGATCGCGACGTCTTGGCTGCGCGATGGTCAAGACGCACGGGGCTCGACCTCGAACATTTCAGGGTGTACCGGGTATTCGCCCTGTGGCGGCTCGCCGCCATCGTGGAGGGCGCTTATCTGCTGTTCCAGGCAGGCCGAGTCGATAGTGACTACGCTCGAAAATTGGAATACGACGTGCCGGCCTTGCTCGAGGAGGCTGCCGAAATTGCGGCGTCGAACTGAGATGAGAACTCTTTCCGGAGCATCTTAAATGCTGACAACGATGATGGATTTTCCGCTGTCGACCCAGATGATCCTGCGTCACGGGAGTCAGATTCACGCGGGTAGTCGAGTTGGTACGAACAACGGCGAGTCTTTCCAATTCGCATCCTTTGCCGACATCGCGAGTCGCGTGCACAAGCTCGCTGGCGCCTTGACGGCTTTGGGCGTAGCGAAAAACGCGCGTGTCGCCACCTATTGCTGGAATCACCAGCAACATCTCGAGTGCTACCTGGCCATCCCCTCGATGGGCGCCGTGTTGCACACGCTCAATGTCAGACTATTCCCAGAGCAGATCGTCGGCATCATGAATCACGCCGAGGATAGCGTGCTGATCATCGATGGCAGTCTGCTGCCGCAGATCGAGGCGGTTCTCGAAAAGGTTCCGTCGCTTCGGCACATCATCGTAATCGGCGACGGATGGAAGTCACCGTCGAAGAACGGCGCAGCCGAAATTCATCGGTATGAGACCTTGCTCGATCGCTCGGCGCCGATCGACCCTTGGCCCGAACTCGACGAAAAACAAGCTGCCGTGGTGTGCTACACGAGTGGCACGACCGGTGCCCCCAAGGGTGTGGTTTACAGTCATCGTTCGATATTCCTGCATACCCTCGCGACACTCGGCCGCGACACTTTCGGCATAAGCCAGTCCGACCGAATCCTTTTGCTGCCCTCGATGTTCCATGCCAATGCCTGGGGGCTGCCCTTCTCAGCCTGGATGTCGGGCGCAGATCTCCTGCTTCCGGCATCGCACCTCAAAGCCGCCGATATTCGCAGTGCCATCGCCCATGAACGCCCAACGTTCACGGCGCTCGTGCCGACTCTGATCAATGATTTGCTACTCGCCGATGTCGATTCTCCGATCGACATGAGTTGCTTCAGGGTGATCGTTTCGGGAGGGTCTGCAGTCTCGCCCACGCTGATCCGCAAGGTTCGCGAACGTTGGGGTATTCCCGTGCTTCAAGGCTGGGGCATGACCGAGACGAGCCCGATGTGTTGTTTGTCGATTCCGCCGCGAACAAGTTCGATCGAGGAGGAGCCGGCTTGGCGCGCCAAAAGCGGGCGCCCCGTCCCCGGGATGGAGGTACGCCTCGTCGGAGATGACGGCAAGATCTCGCCAAACGACGGCATCTCCGTCGGCGAACTGCAGTTGCGCGGCCCGTGGGTCACGGGCAGTTATCACAATAATCCGTCATCCGAATCGTTCACGAGCGACGGCTGGCTGCGCACCGGGGACGTCGGCGTCATCGATCAGGCGGGTTATGTGCAGATCACCGATCGCACCAAAGACGTCATCAAGTCAGGCGGAGAGTGGGTCTCTTCTCTCGAGTTGGAAAACAAGCTCGCAGCTCATCCGGGGGTCGTCGAAGTCGGCGTGATCGGGATACCCGATCCACGTTGGGAAGAACGTCCTCTCGTCTTTGTCGTAGGCAACCCAAAGCACGCAGATCTCGATGCGCAGTCGTTGCGGGAGTTCCTCGCTCCACTCGTCGCGCGATTCGCTGTCCCCGAAAATTTCGCTTTCGTCGACGCACTACCTAAAACGAGCGTCGGAAAAATCGACAAGGTGGCGTTACGTCAACTGTACTCGAGCGGCAAGATCGAGATCATCCGCCTCAAGTGACGGACTGATTCACCCAGGCTCGCGGGTCTGCAGAAAGCCTTTCGTCAACCGATCGATCTGCGACGCCGAATAACCGAGTTCCTGCAAGATCGCGTGATTGTCGGCATCGACCGCGCGAGCCGCCCGAGGCGGTGAGGGCACCGAGCGGCTGAACCTCGGAACCGGGGCGTTTTGTTTGACCCCATCGACCTCGATGAAAGCGGTACGCGCCATGTTGTGCGGATGGCTCGTCGCTTCCTCCATGGTCAGAACGGGTACGGCACATGCATCGGTCCCGTCGAACAGCGTCCGCAGTTCATCGGATGTTCGGCTCTTGATGGCGTCCGCGAGCTTGGCTCTCAAAGCCGGCCATATTTCGGCAATCAGTTTTTCATACGGATGTCGCTGGAACCCTTCGCCCTCGAGAAACTCTGCAGGGTCCAACCCGAGTTTGGATAGCAGCAGTCGATGGAACTGCGGCTCGATCGCCCCTACGGCGAACCACTTGCCGTCCCGTGTTTCGTAGGTGTCGTAGAAATGAGCGCCACCGGCTAAGAAATTCGTGCCAGTCTCATCCTTCCACAGCCCGCGGTTTCTCAGGCCCATCAACGGGGCCATGAAGGAAATGACGCTGTCGACCATCGCGCTATCGATCACTTGTCCCTTGCCGCTACGCATCCGTTCGTACAGCGCGCAAACGATACCGAAGGCAACCATCAGGCCTCCGCCACCGTAATCACCGATGACGTTGAGCGGCGGTACCGGCTTGCCGGCTGGGGGACCGATTTGATGCAGCATGCCGGTCAAGGCGATGTAATTGATGTCGTGGCCTGCTGTCTTGGCGAGCGGGCCTTCCTGTCCCCATCCGGTGATCCGGGCATAGATCAGCCCAGGATTTCGTTCACGGCAAACTTCAGGACCGATACCCAATCGCTCGGTGACGCCCGGTCGGAACCCCTCGAGCAGTACATCGCTCCGCTCGACGAGCTTCAAAACCACTTCGATCGATTCGGGATCTTTGAGATCGAGCATCATGTGACGGCGGTTACGCAATGTCGGCTCGGTCTTGCCGCCGTCGAAGACGCCAGGCCTCTCGATGCGAATCACGTCGGCACCAAGGTCGGCAAGTAGCATCCCCGCGTAGGGTCCAGGGCCGATACTTGCAATCTCGACGACGCGCAAGCCGGCAAGCGGCCCTCGACGCGTCGTGGCACTCCGCTCACCGACTGATGCTTCGTGATTCACCATCGATGGGCTATCAGGTGGCGCCATAGACTCGACGTCCGGTCCGCGCCATCTCCAGCAACAACTCGCAAGGCTCGAATCGCGGCCCCGCCTCGACAGCGAGACGCTTGCAAACTTCGACGAACTCTTTGACTCCGACCATATCGATGAAGGACATCGCACCGCCGGTATACGCGGGGAAGCCCCAGCCGAGAATCGACCCAAGATCGCCATCGACGCCGCTCGAGAGCACACCCTCTTCGAGGCAACGCGCCGTCTCGAGAGATTGGATGAAGAGGAGGCGCTGCTTGACTGACTCTAGCGAAGGCTGCTTCGCAAGCGTCGGATACTCCTTGGCGAGTCCAGGCCAAAGATATTTTTTACCTTGCGAGGGATACTCGTAAAAGCCGCCGCCCGCTTTACGGCCGACACGACGCAGGTCCTCCACGAAGTGCCGGAGGACGTCCCAACTGGGTGGTTCACGAAAATCTTTGCCGAGATCCGCACGAGTCTGCTGCACGACGTGGTATTGCAGTTCGAGCGAAACCTCATCCATCACGGCGAGCGGCCCGACCGGCATACCCGCAAAACGCCCTGCATTCTCGATCAGCGCTGGATTGACACCCTCTTTCAAGAGCATCTGCCCTTCATAGCAATAGGTGGCGAACACTCGGCTCGTGAAAAATCCACGACTGTCGTTGACCACGATCGGCGTCTTTCCAAGTCGTCGTGCCAAATCGAGCGTCCATGCCAGGGTCGTATCGTCCGTCATCTTGCTGCGAATGATCTCGACCAGTGGCATCCGCTCTACTGGCGAGAAGAAATGCATGCCGATGAATCGATGTGGCCGTTTCGATGCTTCCGCGAGTCCGGTCACGGGCAACGTCGAAGTGTTACTGGCAAATACCGCTTCCGCCGCGATGACCGCCTCAGCTCTACGAATAGCGTCAGTCTTGATTTCACGTTTTTCGAAGACGGCCTCGATGACGAAATCACTACCCGCGAGATCCGCGTAGTCATCAGTCGGCCTAATGCGCGAGAGGATCGCCGAGGCGTCCTCCTCCGTCACTCGGCCTGCGATACGGTCTTTCTCCAGTTGCTTACGGGTGTGCTCGACAGCGCGTCCCGCAACTTCGCGAGAGACGTCGAGGACGCTAACTTCATAAGACGCTCGAGCAAGCGAATGGCTGAGCCCCGCTCCCATCATTCCAGCGCCGAGTACAGCGACCCGCGAGACGGTTTGCTTCGATACGCCCTGCGGTCGTCGCGCCAGTTTCTCCGCCTTCCCCTTGTTGATGAACATCGTGCGAATGAGATTTCGCGCTTCGGGTCTGCGAG
>JBIJCL010000118.1:0-5961 GCA_044344725.1 Steroidobacteraceae bacterium
ATGGAGCCTGCGACAAAGAGCCAGCTGAGACCGCCGCCCGCCAGGAATACATCTTTGCCCGACCCATCGTGGGTGGCTCGTGAGGCGCGGACCTTCCACCAGGTTGCCACGGCGATCAACAGGGTCAGCGCGACGAAGATCAGGATCTGGACGAGCCCGTCGGTCATCAGATTGGTCGGCATGTTCTCCCCCCGGCAGAGGCCTCGGTCGGCAATAATAGGGACATTAGGAGGACGTGTGCCAACGACCCCGTCGACAAGGCGGCTCGATGCCCCGACGACCACGCTGATTTTCGACCTTGGTCGGGGAGTCGCCGAGCTTGCTTACCTTGGCCCGCGCCTGCCGATCGAGCAGGACGTCGGGGTGCTCTGCGGAGCGCTGCAACGGGGGGCTCACGAGTCCGAGCCCGATGAGCGCGTTCCGCCCTCGGTCCTGCCGTGCAGCGAAACCGGGTATGCCGGCGCGCCGCTGGTGGAGATCGCTCGGGCGGGGCATCGAGTCGCCCTTCGAGCCGAACCGCTACGGGTCGAAGGTGATGATGCCGAGACGAGATTTCGTCTCGATGATACGACCCTCGGGCTTTCGATCCGCAGCCTGTGGCGCGCTCGATCGAGTGGCGTCATCGAGATCGACACGCGTGTGATCCATGAGGGCGATGATCCTCTGCAGGTATTGAGCTGCGCCTCGCTCGTATTGCCGTTGCCGAGATGGGTGACCCACGTGACCCAGTACACCGGACGATGGGCGGCGGAGATGCAGGCGACACGGTCGGCGATTTCCCGATCGTCGAGGTTGCACGGCGAGACCCGAGGAGGCCGGTCAGGTTTCTCAGGTGGTCAATGGTTGATCTTCGAGGCGCCGGATACGACGGAGCACCACGGGTCTGCGCTGGCGGTCCACCTCGCTTGGAGTGGCGATCACACTTGGACGCTCGACATCGATAGCGATGGGGTGGCGGTGCTATCGATCGGTGCGAGAGCGCGTCCCGGCGAGATTACGGTATCGCGAGATCATCCCTTCGTTTCGCCATCGGCTGTCTTGGCCGTCAGCGCCGCAGGTCGTGCAGCGCTCAGACAGATGCTCCATCGTCATGTCATCGACGAGTGTCTGCCACAAATTTTTTCGCGCGCGTCGCGGAAAGTCCATCTCAATACCTGGGAGGCCTGTGGCTTCGATTTGTCCCTGCCGAAACTGAAGACACTCGCCGAGCAGGCGGCAGCGCTCGGCGTCGAACGATTTATTTTGGACGATGGGTGGTTTGCGGGTCGGCGCAATGATCGAACGAGCCTCGGAGACTGGACGCCCTCGATCGAGATCTTCCCGGATGGACTCGATCCGCTCATTCGTCATGTCGAGACACTGGGGATGGATTTCGGCTTGTGGATCGAACCCGAGATGGTGAGTCCGGAGTCCGAACTTCATCGCCTTCATCCCGAGTGGTGTCTTGCGATCGAAGGGATCACCCGAGCCACACAGCGCCATCAGCTGGTGCTCGATCTCACTCAGCCTGCCGTGGTCGATCATCTCTATTCAACGATCGATACGTTGCTGCGACGTTATCCGATCGCCGCTCTCAAGTGGGATCACAACCGCGAACTGTTTCCGATGCCTTCGGGCAGCATCGGTCAAACAGAAGCGCTTTATCGTTTGCTCGATCGACTGCGTCGGTCGCATCCTGCCGTGGAAATCGAAACCTGCGCGAGCGGTGGCGGCCGAGTCGACTACGCGATGTTGTCGCGATGCACGCGTTTTTGGGCTAGCGACAACAACGATCCGATCGAGCGTCTACGTATCAATCGATCCTGGCTCCAATTCCTGCCGCTCCGTACCTTGGGCCACCATGTTGGACCCAGTCCTAATCCCATCACCGGGCGCCTATTGCCGATGGACTTCCGAGCCAAGGTAGCGATGTTCGGCCATATGGGTGTCGAGGCGGATCCGTCCGCCATGAGCGAGGCCGATCGTCACACGCTGAAGGCGCATATCGCGCACTACAAGGCGTGGCGTGAGGTGATCCATCGCGGAGCGCTGTTCGAGTTGAACTCATCCGAGGACGGTATCGGCGGGTGGTTCGTCATCGAAGGTGATCGAGGGCTGGCGCTCGTTGCGCAGACACTTTTTGCGAGGCATTTCGAGACGGCCCCGATCCGTTTGCATGGGCTTCAGGCGCAGAGGCGGTATCGAGTACGGCTCCTCGAGCCTTGGCCCGAGCTGCCTGCCCGATATCTTGCCGACCCGGATCTTTGGCGAGAAGGGCGTTCGATCACCGGCGCGGCACTCGCCTTCTCCGGAATTTCTTTGCCGCTGCGTCATCCGGGGACGGCGTGGCTCATTGCGGTGGAGGCGGAATGAGCGGCAAATCGAAGACGCCTCGGCTCGGCGTGTGCTATTACCCTGAGCACTGGCCACGCGAGTGGTGGGGCGACGACGCTCGACGGATGCGCGAGATGGGACTCTCGCAGGTGCGTATCGGCGAGTTCGCATGGAGTCGCATCGAGCCTGAGCGTGGACGCTTCGAGTGGGCCTGGCTCGACGAGGCAATCAATATTTTGCATCACGCGGGCCTGTCGGTCGTGATGTGTACGCCGACCGCCACGCCACCCAAGTGGCTCGTCGATGAGATGCCCGAGATGCTGGCTCTCGATGCGATGGGTCGTCCGCGCCGATTCGGATCACGGCGGCACTACTGCTTTTCGCATGAGGGCTATCGCGCAGAGTCCCGGCGTATCACTCGAGCCGTGGCCGAGCGGTACGGTGCACACCCTGCCGTCATCGCGTGGCAGACCGACAACGAGTACGGCTGCCACGAGACGACGCTTAGCTGGTCTGCGGCAGCCCTCAATTCTTTTCGTCTTTGGCTCAGCGATCGATACCAAGAAATCGGAGCGCTCAATGCCGCGTGGGGCAATGTGTTCTGGAGCATGGAGTATCGGTCGTTCGACGAGATCGATCTGCCCAACCTCACGGTGACCGAGCCGAATCCCGCCCATGTCTTGGACTTTCGCCGCTTTTCGTCGCATCAGGTAGCGACCTTCAATCAGGAGCAGTGTCGGATCCTGAGAGAGTGCTCGCCGGGGCGAGACCTGACACACAACTTCATGGGATTCGTCACGGATTTCGATCATCACGAGGTCGCCGCTGATCTCGACATCGCGGCCTGGGACAGCTATCCGCTCGGATTCCTCGAGCAATTCTGGTTCACGGACGAAGAGAAATCACGCTATGCGAGGCAGGGGCATCCGGACATCGCGGCGTTTCATCACGACCTGTATCGCGGGGTGGGACGAGGTCGCTGGTGGGTGATGGAGCAGCAGCCCGGTCCTGTGAATTGGGCGCGCTTCAATCCTGCGCCACTCCCGGGAATGGTTCGACTCTGGACTCTCGAGGCGATCGCCCACGGGGCCGAGGTGGTCTCCTATTTTCGATGGAGGCAGGCGCCGTTTGCGCAGGAGCAAATGCATGCGGGACTGCTCCGGCCCGATCGACGAGATGATGTCGCAAGCGATGAAGTACGACGTGTCGTCGCCGAGATTCGTCGTCTCCATCATGGTGACGCATTCACCGAGACCACTGAAGTTCGTGCCGATGTCGCTCTGGTGTTCGACTACGAGGCCGAGTGGGTGACGCAGATTCAGCCGCAGGGCGCCGGCTGGTCGGCGCTGCGTACCGCCTTCGAGTGGTATACCGCTCTGCGTGAGCTCGGGCTCGATGTAGACATCGTCCCGTCGACCGCTGATATTTCGGGCTACAAGATCGTGACCGTGCCGTGCTTGTCCATCGTCGCCGAGTCATTCGTCGAGCAGCTGCAGCGCAGCACGGCACAGGTTTTGATCGGTCCACGCTCAGGCAGCAAGACGAGTCATTTTTCGATCCCCGTCGATTTGCCGCCCGGTTCCTTGCAACGACTCCTTCCGCTCAAGGTCACGCGTGTCGAGTCTCTGCGTGAGGGGATGATCGAGTACGGTTCAAACTTCGCCGTTCATCGTTGGCTCGAGCATGTCGAGTCGTCTCTGCCGTCCGAATGGACCCTGGATAATGGGCGAGGTGTGCTTTACCGGCATCAGCAGGTGCGATACCTTGCCGCTTCGCTTGATCCTGCTTCGATGCGGCGACTATTGAAGACTATTGCGGAGGAGGTGGGCGTGCGTGTCTGCGAGCTTACAGAGGACGTAAGATTGCGTCGTCTCGGTTCTTTATGCTTCGCATTCAATTATTCGACCGGCACGCGATCGATCGGCGAAGTGTTGCCGAAGGGGACGCCGATGTTGCTTGGCAGTGTCGAGCTTGCGCCCGCGGATGTTGCAGTATGGATGGAGTGATGAGACGAGCTTTTCTTTTGTTTGCTGCTGCGGTTGTCCTCGCGGGCTCGCCGTCCTCTCAGGCGCAGTCGGTCCTGGATAAGGAGCTCGAGCTCCTGCTCGGTTGGGTGGTCGGCGAGTTTGACAACCAGCTGCAACGTTCACGCGGCGAAAATATGTTGCTCGAGTCGAAGCCTGATCCCTCAAAGGCTCCCGATCTTCTGTTTCCTGTGTTCGCACGGGTCGAGGCGCCCGCACTCGGTCGGCAAGTGATTTACCTGCAGTGGCCCCTCGGCAGCCCTCAAGGCCCGTTGCAACGTCAGCGCATCTGGACCTTCGAGGTCGACGCGCAGCGCAACGCGTTGGTGATGGATTTCTTCATGCTCCGAGACCCCCAGCGCTGGCGCGACGCTCATTTGAGGCCAACTACGGCACTTCGCGATATCACGAGAGAGAATTTGATTCCTTATCCGTCAGCGTGTCGGTTGTCGTTCCGGCGTCACGCCGACGTATTCATCGGCGAAATCCCGCGCGGTGAGTGCCGTATCGTTTCGCAGAGGACTCGTACGGACATGACGATCGACGCCAAGATCGTCATCGCTCGTGATGAGCTTTGGTATAACGAGTCGGGCATTCGGCAAGACGGGAGCATCGTGTTCAAGGTTCCCGCTGAAGGTAGTTATCAATTCAGGCGCAGATGACACTGCGCCCGAGGATCCTCTTGGCTACAGCGATCGCCTTGCTTTCGGCGGTCGGGCTGATGGAAATCTACTGTCGTACGCCCCTTGACGTTCGGCTGCCACCGCTCCAGTTGCCGGACGAAGAGACCTTGACGCTGGTCTTTCACGGTAGCGTCGATGCCGACAACCCTCAGTTTTCGCGGCTCGTCGAGGCCTTGGAGCGAGAGGGGAATGTCGTGAGCTTCGTTCGGTGGGATCCTTGGTCCGATACTCGGCTTCGTGCGGCGGCGAGTGCGCAGCGAGCCGGGGAGCAGGTTGCGGAACAGTTGATTGCGCAATGGGAGAAGACCGGACGTCTGCGCAACCTCAAGCTGATCGCCCATAGTTCCGGTGCCTATGTGCTCGACGCGCTATGCGAGCGATTGCGTGAACGGATGACGCCGCCGCCGAACATCGACATGCTTTTCGTGGATCCGTTCCAGATCCACGGGTTCGTCGACTGGGCGCATGGCGCCCGTGAGCATGGGCGCTGTGCCGACCGCGCCGAGGCGATCATCAACACCGACGATCCGGCTCCAGCCACCAACCGTCCGCTCGCCCATGCCCGGAACGTCGACGTCACCCTCGACGTCCGTCGCGCAAACTTCAAAGAAAACGGACACTACTGGGCGCTGGAGTATTTGATCCTCGAGTCAGCGGACCGCACTCACTGAGTTTCAAACCAGCGTTTGCAGGTACTCCCGCAACGAGCGACCCGGGCGTCCCATGATTTTTTGGAAGGTATCGGTCTTGTGTCCCGGCGTCCGGCCGCTCGCGATTTCCGCGAAGAGCGTCGCGACAGCATCGGAATGCCATTGGTTTCGGTGGAAGGGACGGATCGCTTCCTGGAAGGCTTTGGGGTCGCAATCGTCGTACACGACAGGCTGGCCGATTACCTCGCCGATGAGCTTCGCGACGTCATGGAAGGTCATCACCGGATCAGG
>JBIJCL010000119.1:0-5917 GCA_044344725.1 Steroidobacteraceae bacterium
CGCGCCATTGGCGGCGTCCGCGAAATACAACTTCCCATTGCGATACGCGAGCTGCGAGATCCCGCCGTTGAGTCGCGCACTGAGCGCAGGCACGCCGTCGAGCGGCGTGACCGGATCGGAAATCGAATCACAGCACCCCGCGACCGTTGTGATGATGCCGTTCGCGGCAACACGGCGGATCCGGCCATCGGTACTGATGTACAAGTTCTGCTGCTCATCGAAAGCGAGTCCCCAGGGCAGCACAAGTCTCGCTGCGGTCGCCTGACCGCCATCGCCCGAGAACCCCGCGGTGCCTGTGCCTGCTACGACCGTGACGCTCTGAGTCTGCGGGCTGTATTTCATCACTCGGTGGCCACGCCACTCGGAGTAGTACACGTCACCGTTCGCCGCTACTGCGGTGAAGGTCGGGAATCGTTGGCCAATGGTGGGCGAAGTTGCTGCCCCGGCAGCTACCGTCGACACCAAGCCCGTCTGCGCATCGATGCGGCGTACGCGACCGTTCAACCGATCACCGACGAACAAGTTGCCTTGCGCATCCGCCACGACACTCGTCGGACCGTAGAACCGCGCACTCGTCGCGCGCCCGCCGTCGCCGCCGAATCCGGCCCGATCGCCCCTGCCTGCGACGAGCGTCAGCGCCTTGCTGCTCAAATCCAAGTTGAACATTTGCGCCGAAATCTGGAATCCGTCACCGATCCCGCTGCCGATCAGCAACTGCCCGCTCGACGATGGCAGAAGTGAGCTGGGGGATCCGCCAAGAGTCGGCAGACCCGCAGATGACCCCGTACCAAGGGCGATCGTCGTGATGACACCCGTGGAAACATTGATCGATCGGACGTTGGCATCCGAGAGGTACAAATTTCCCGCCGAGTCGAATGCCACATCACTCAAGTTATACAGCTGGGCTGCCGTCGCGGGACCGCCGTCTCCCGCGAAACCTTGCGTGCCTGTACCGGCCACCAAAGACAGAGCCGAGGTTTGCGGATCAACGCGCCAGAGTTGGAAATTGCGTTGATCGTAAACATGCAACACACCGGACGGACTGATCGCCACGATCGAGGGAACAAACTCGGTCGGTACGTTCGTCAACGAAAGCGTGGAGATCACCCCCGTCGCCGAGATCTTGCGAATCTTCGCGGCCTCGGGGTCGGCGAAGAATAGGTTCCCCGCTGCATCGCGAGCCATATCCGCCACCAAAATCTTTGCTGTAGTCGCTGGGCCTCCATCGCCCGAGTTGCCCGCCTCGCCTGTGCCCGCAATCGTCGTCACCACTCCTGCAGAGTCGATGCGTCGGATACGACTGGCTTGATCAGCGAAATAGACGTCTCCCTGCGAACTCACGATGAGCCTGCCCGGAGCCATCGCGGTCGCCGTCGCGGCCCGACCATCGCCGTCGAAAAAGCGCGAGCCCGTACCCGCGAAGCGACGAATCAGACCCGTCGCGCGTTCGACGCGACGGATGTAGTACCCGTCGACGAACAGCACGTCGCCGTTGTTCGCAAACACCATGGCACCAACGTCGGATACCCCAGCCTTCACCGCGAGACCACCGTCACCCTCGATAGAGGCCGGGCCAGATCCCGCTACGGTCGCGATGACGCCACGGGGCGCAGCAGGGATTATTTTGAGTGATGCCTGATCACGCTGAATGGCGATACTGCCGTTACCCGACACCGTCGCCAGCAACTTCAATAACCCACTCTTCACCTCGACCTGCGCAACCTGTTCACCGGAGCTCTTCGGCGCAAACGCGACGCGAATCTCGCAGCTACCACCCGCAACGATCTCGGCGCCGCAGGAGGACGTCGTCGTGAACGATGCCGCTCCGGCTCCGACGAGACCCACCTCGACTGTCAACGCGTTGGAACCGGTGTTCTGAACACGCAGGGTCTGCGTCGAACTCACTTCTCCGACCAGCGTCTGGCCAAAGAATAGCGAGGTCTGATCGAGCTTCGCCGCCTTCGGCAACTTGCTCGTCACCACGCCATCTTTGATGACATTTTCGAGGAGAGACACGGAGCCATCCGCCTTCGTGCAGCGCAGGGCGTAGGCCTGCTCGCCGCTACTCGGGACGGACAGCCACTCGGCACCGCTGATCGCTCGCGGACCAGACCATGCACCGACCGCCTCACACTGATCGACTCCGACCTGATTCCATTGGATCAACGTGCGTCGTCGCGACGTCGACGGTACATTCGCGTCGCAATCGGAGACCTCGCCCGACTCGGGCGATGCCGCGCACAACACGACTCGAATGAGGTGATTCGCACGATCCGCGAAATACAGATTGCCGCGTCGATCGAAAGAGATGCCTTGCGCGGTGTGGAGCGCCGCATCAAGGGCGCTACCGCCATCGCCGTCATAGCCGAGTCGACCGCCGGCGATCGCCGTGATCTCCCCGGTGGTCGGGTTGATGCGACTGATACGACTGCTCGTCGTCTCGCTGATATAGACATTGCCGCTCGAGTCGGTCGTGACACCGAAAATCTGCCCGAGGGGCGAATTGAGTGCGCGTCCGTTCGTCAACGACTGGCCGAACGTTCCGTTGCCGGCAATCGTTCGGATCAAGCCGCTCGCCAGATCGAGCTCGCGAAGCACCGGGTACACGTACGCACCGTTGGCGGCGTCCGCGAAATACAACTTCCCATTGCGATAGGCGAGCTGAGAGATCCCACCGTTCAGGCGTGCGCTGAGCGCAGGCACGCCGTCGAGCGGCGTGACCGCATCAGAAATCGAATCACAGCAACCAGCGACGGTGGTGATGACGCCATTCGTCGCGGCGACACGGCGGATCCGGCCATCGGTACTGATGTACAAGTTCTGCTGCTCATCGAAAGCGAGTCCCCACGGCAGTGCGAGTCTCGCTGCGGTCGCCTGACCGCCATCGCCTGAGAAGCCCGCGGTGCCCGTACCCGCAACGACCGTGACGCTCTGAGTCTGCGGGCTGTACTTCATCACTCGGTGGCCGCGCCACTCGGAGTAGTACACGTCACCGTTTGCTGCTACTGCAGTGAAGGTCGGGAATCGCTGACCGATGGTGGGCGAAGTCGGTGCGCCGGCGGCTACTGTCGACACCAAGCCCGTCTGCGCATCGATACGGCGTACACGACCGTTCAACCGATCGCCCACGAACAAGTTGCCTTGCGCATCCGCCACCACGCTCGTCGGCGCGTAGAACCGCGCGCTGGTCGCAGGACCTCCGTCGCCGCCGAATCCGGCTCGATCGCTCCTGCCTGCGACGAGAGACTTCGTCTTGGTGGTCAAGTTCAAATTGATCAGCTGCGCCGACATCTGGAATCCATCACCGGTGCCGATGCCGACCAGCAGTTGTCCGGTTGACGAGGCGAGAAGTGGACCAGGGAATCCGCCGAGCGTCGGCAGACTTGATGAGGTACCCGTACCAAGCGCAATCGTCGTGATGACGCCCGTCGACCCGTTGATCACCCTAAGGTTGATGTCCGAGAGATACAAATTCCCTGCGGAGTCGAATGCCAAGTCACCGACGCTGTCCAACTGAGCGGCTGTCGCGAGGCCACCGTCTCCGGCGAGTCCTGGCGAGCCTGTACCGGCCACCAAAGACAGAGCCGAGGTTTGCGGATCAACGCGCCAGACTCGGAAATTGCGTTGATCGTAAACATGCAATACACCGGACGGACTGACCGCCAGGATCGAGGGAACGAATCCACTCGGCACGTTCGTCAATGGAAGCGACGTAATGACACCCGTCGACTTGGCGATCCTGCGAATCTTCGCGTTCTCGGGATCCGCCAAGTAAAGGTTGTCGGCGGCATCGCGAGCGATGTCCGTCACCAAAATCTTTGCGCTAGTCGCCGGGCCTCCATCGCCCGTGTCACCGCCCTCACCCGTGCCGGCAATCGTCGTCACCACTCCTGCCGAGTCGATGCGGCGAATGCGACTGGCTTGATCGCCGAAATACACCTCTCCCTGTGAGCCGACGATCAGCCTTCCGGGAGCCATCGAGGTCGCCGTCGCGGCCCGACCGTCGCCATCGAAAACGCGCGAGCCGGTGCCCGCAAAGCGACGAATCACACCCGTCGCACGCTCCACGCGACGGATGTAGTGCCCGTCGACGAACAGCACGTCGCCGTTACCTGCCAAAGCCATCGCGCCGACACCGGACACTCCAGCCTTCACTGCGAGGCCACCGTCACCGTCGATCGTGGCCGGGCCAGATCCCGCCACGGTCGCGATGACGCCTCGGGGCGGCACAGACGAGATCTTGATCTGCGCTTGGTCGCGCGAGACGGGCAGATTACCGTTGCCCGACACCGTCGCCAGCAGCTTCAACAACCCGCTCTTCACCTCGACCTGCGCAACCTGCTCACCAGAGCTCTTCGGCGCAAACGCGACTCGAATCTCGCAGCTACCACCTGCAACGATCGCAGTGCCGCAGGACGTCGTCGTGAACGATGCCGCTCCGGCTCCGACGAGACCCACCTCGACTGTCAACGCGTTGGAACCGGTGTTCTGAACACGCAGGGTCTGTGTCGAACTCACTTGTCCGACCAGCGTCTGACCAAAGAATAGCGAGGTCTGATCGAGCTTCGCCGTCTTCGGCAGTTTGCTCGTCACCACACCATCTTTGATGACATTTTCGAGGAGAGACACGGAGCCATCGGACTTCGTGCAGCGCAGGGCGTAGACCTGCTCGCCGCTGCTCGGGATGGGCAGCCACTCGGCGCCGCTGGTCGCTCGCGGACCGGACCATGCGCCGACCGCCTCACACTGATCGACCCCGACCTGATTCCATTGGATCAACGTACGTCGTCGCGACGTCGACGGCGCACTCGCGTCGCAATCGGAGACCTCGCCGGCCTCCGGGGGCGCCGCACACAAAATCACTCGAACCAATTGGTTGCTTCGATCGGCAAAATAAAGATTGCCGCGTCGGTCAAATGCCAAACCTTGCGGCGTGTTCAGGGCTGCGCCGAGCGCTGTACCGCCGTCACCGTCATACCCCTGACGACCACCCGCGATGGTCTGTATCTCGCCGCTCGCAGGGTTGATGCGACTGATGGTGTTGGACAACACATCGCTGACGTACCAGTTGCCCGACCCGTCTGCTGCGACACCAAATATTTGACCGAACGACGAGTTCAGCGCTTGGCCTTTGAAGAGAGTTTGACCATACGTCCCATTACCCGCGATTCGTCGGACCCGCCCGCTCGCCAGATCGAGCTCGCGCAGCACGTCTGCACTTTCTAAACCACCGGAGAAATCCGAGAAGAGCAACTTGCCCTTCGAGTAGGCCAACTGGATATTGCCGCTGAGAATTCTCGAGCTGGTCGCCACCACGCTCTCGATGGGAGTCGTGAAAGACTCAATTTCGGCGGGTGTGGAGGGGCCATCGCAACAACCCGCGATGGTCGTGATGACACCGTTCAGATCGATCTTGCGGATACGGTAACTGGTGCCCACGTAGAGATTGCCCTGCTCGTCCACCGCGAGTCCCCACGGCTGGGAGATCTGCGCGGAGGTCGCGGGACCACCGTCACCCGTAAAGCCCGCCGTACCGGTACCGGCCATCACCGAGACCGTATCGGTCTTCGGGCTGTACTTCATCACCCGGCTGCCGCGCCATTCCGAGTAATACACGTCGCCGTTGGGGGCGACTGCCGTATACGTCGGATAACGGAGGCCGAACGTTTGGGAGTTGGGCTCCCCCGTCGCGAGCGTGGAGATCACTCCAGTCTGCGCATCGACACGACGAAGTCGGCCGTTCACGCGATCACCGATGAAGAGATTGCCTTGCGCGTCCAAAGTCACACCGGTCGGCGCGTAGAGGCGAGCCGCGGTAGCGGAGCCGCCATCGCCTGCATATCCCGCCCGTTCGTTGCGCCCAGCAACCACCGTCACCGCAAGACTGGTGACATCCAAACTGACGACCTGAGCCTTG
>JBIJCL010000003.1:0-20174 GCA_044344725.1 Steroidobacteraceae bacterium
ATCGATGTCTGACGAGAAGTTGAGCTCGCGGCCGCCGAGTTTTCCCATGCCGACGACGACGAGCGGCATCGCACCGCCCTCGGCATATTGCGGCGTGCCGTAGCGCTCACAGGTGCTGTGCCAGGCAACCGCCATCGCACGATTCACCGCATCGTCGGCGAAGGCCGATAAATCCTCCAGCGTCTCTTCGAGGCTTGCGCGTCCATTGAGATCTCGCCAGGCGATGCGCACCATCTCGCGGCGACGCCACCGGCGCAGCCACGCCTGCCACTGCGGCTCGGGGGAGTCGAGCGCCGGAGGCTCCTCGCCTCGAGGCCAACACAGCGACCCTCCCGCGAGACGCAGCCTCCGCAACGCGTCGGCTCGAAGCAGGTCGCCGAATAGCTCGGAATCTCGCGCCACGCTCTCGGCGACGAAGTCGCTGCACGCCAAGACTTGGGCAGCGTCGTCACGCCATTCGGGCGGAAAAACATCAACGATGGATTCGGACATGAGAGTGGTGAGGATACAAAAAAAGCCCCGCACGAGGCGGGGCTATCTCTGCGTGACCTGATCGGAGGGGGAAAATGATCAAGCCACAATTAGAAGACTAATGCCCAAACCCTTGGCAGTATGTACGGAGTAGTACCTACCGTGGCCGATATGAACGTCTCGATTACCGATTACCGCGCAGCGATCAGCCGATTCTTGACCGGAGTCACCCTCGTCACCACAAGGCACGAGGGGCTCGCACAGGGCATCACGGCGAGTGCCGTGGCGTCGGTCACCCTGGAACCTCCCACCCTGCTCATTTGCCTCAACCGTCAGTCCGCCACGTGTCATGCCGTCAGCGGAGCGGGTCGATTTTGCGTCCATGTGCTCGCGGACGATCAACTGGATCTCGCGAGGCATTTCGCTTCCCGTACACCAGACAAATTCGCGAATCTCGCCGAACTCGGCCTCGGATCCACACACGACAGTCCTCTTGGCAATCCGATCGTCGAGGGTGCTCTCGCCTACCTCGAATGTCGGGTCGCCACACAGACGGACTTTGGCACCCACCGCGTCTTTTTTGGTGAAGTGGTCTCGGTCGATGCGCGCGAGGGATCGCCTCTCGCGTACTTCAGGGGTCAGTTCGCGAGTCTCGGGGGCGGCAAAGCGAGTTCGTGAACGGCCGCCGCAGCGAGCAGCGCAGGTTCGCCGAACGGTGCGCCGACGAGCTGAACTCCGATCGGCAAGCCTCGTTCATCGAGACCGGCAGGCACGCTGATCGCCGGTAATCCCAAATAATTGAACGGTGCCGTGCAGCGCACGAGATCTCCGAGTACTTCCCACAAGCGGGCGCCGGCACCGACATCCGTTTCGTCTCGACGCGGCACACATATGGGAAGGGTCGGCGTAAGCAGAACCTCGCAACGAGTAAATACGTCGTCGACGAAACGCTCCAGTATCGGAATACGCGCCTGCAACGCTTCAAGGTAATGCGTGCCGGAAATGGCGAGACCGGTACTCGCTCGAACCCGTACCTGAGGCGAATATTTTGATCCGCGTGTACGCAAGGTCTCACCGTGCACGGCCGTCGCTTCGGAGTACACGATCGCACGGCTGAGTTCCGACAGATGGGCCGCGAACGGAACGTCGACTTCCACGAGTTTCGCCCCTGCCGCTTCGAAACCCGAGAGCGAGCGCTCGCAGGCCGAGCGCACTTGCGGATCGAGTCGTTCGAAGAAATGGTTTTTCGGAATTCCGATGCGCAGACCTTCGACTCCCCGACCGAGTGCCGACGAATAGTCCGGTACCGGACGCAGCGAACACCGGGCGTCTTTGCCGTCGCTGCCCGCCACGATCCCGAGGATGAGCGCAAGATCACGCACCGAGCGCGTGATGGGTCCGAGCACGTCGATCGAGGGCGAAAGTTTCATGCTCCCGCTGCGCGGCAAGAGTCCGTAGGTGGGCTTCAAACCGAATACACCCTGCACGGAGGCGGGGATCCGAACCGATCCCCCGGTATCGGAGCCGAGACTCGCAAATGCTGCGCCGCAAGCCACCGCTGCACCCGAACCGCTCGATGATCCGCCGGAAATGTAGTCCGGATTCCAGGCGTTTCGGCAGTCACCCCAGGCCGCGTTGTGACCCGTGGCGCCGATGGCGAACTCGGCCATGTTGAGTGCGCCGAGATTGATCGAACCCGCCTCGTCCAGACGCTGCAATACCGTGGCGGTGCGCAGTGCGATGCGCGGCTCCAGCGCCTTCGAGCCGAAGCTTGTCGTACACCCTTCGCGATCGAACATGTCCTTGTGCGCGAGCGGTATGCCGAGCAGCGGAGCCAGGGGCTTTCGGCCCTGTCGTCTCGCCTCATCGAGCACGGCATCGGCCCACTCGGCGGCACGCAAGGCTCCGTCTTTTCGCAGGCTGAGAAAACAATGCGTCATCGCCTCGGCCCGCTCGGCTCGCTCGATCGTGGAGCGCACGAGCTCCACGCTGCGCAACTCTCCGGAAACGAGTTGCTCCGCAACAGCCACTAGATCGCTCTCGAGGTCATCTTGTCGTTTGGGCGAGACGACGCGCCTGGGTGATGGGTCCGGCAATGGCCTGACCAGCGACTCGAGCTTAGGCAGATAATCGGCAGGCTCGACGTCACTGAGAACGTCTTTGCCAAGCTGCCGATTGGCGGCGTTCACCGCGGCCATCGCCGCCGCGCCGCCCACCGCGATGCGCGAGGCCATCGCCTCGTCGTCGACGGGTAGCCCGTTCAGTCGTGCCAGCTCGAGTACGGTGGCCGCAGACAGGTGGCTCGCGGAGTCCATTCGGGTCATCGCCTCGCTCAAAAAATACTCAACGAAAGTGCGGCATGACGTCGCTCGCGTACAGCGCCGCCTGCCGAACCATGGCTTCCTGACGCGCGCCATGCGGGTGTGCGACCGGTGACCCGCCAAGCTGATAGACGTGATCGAGCCCCATGGCGAGCAATTCACCCAATCGATCGCGGCACTTGGCCGGCGGCCCACAGATCGAGAACCAGTCCACGAAGCTGTCCGGCACCTCGGCCAGATGGCTCCCGGCCTCCTGAGCGTGATGCGTCATGTCGTAGCCGGTCTGCATCTTGGCGGCGAGATCTTTGAGTTGTGGCGGAAGATGATCGAGCGGCGCGTCTTTCATACCCGCGAAATGCGCGACCATCCCGGAGATCATGCGGCCTAGCGCGATCGCCCTTCGCTCGTCGGGATCACAAACCAAATTGATATAGGCGCCGATACGGATGGACTCCCGCGTTCGTCCGGTTTCTGCGAGTCGTGCGAGTGCCACGTCCATCGCCCACCGGATGCGCTCGGGTGCGCTGCCCACGGCAAAGCTGATGCGATCGCCGACGTCGACCGCCATACGAATGGTCTGCGGCCCCGTGCAGGCGATGTCGATCACGAGCGGCGCGACCGGCAACGAGTCGTACCAACGAATACGCGAGGGCGTACCGTCACGATCCAAGGTCTCCCCGCGGGTATACGCACGCAGGCGTTCGACGAAAGTCCGCAACTGCGCCGTGGTCCCGTTTCGGATGCCGATATGGGCAGCCGAGGAATCCCCTCGACCGATGCCGCAAATCATCCGGCCGCCGGACTCGGCCTGCAGTGTGGAGAAGGCGCAGGCTGTCACGGCGACGTCACGAGTGACGGGATTGGTGACGCCGGTACCGAGGCGCAAGGTTCGGGTAGTCTGCGTCGCAAGCGCCAACTGCGAAAACGGATCGGGACTCAGGTTTTGTGTGTCGGGACACAATAGGATCTCGTAGCCCATCGCTTCGATTTCTCGGGCGAGTTGCGCGGTGTAACCCGGCGACGCCTCCATCACGATTCCGAACTCGGTACTCATCAGCAGAGTGTAACCGCTCGGCAAACGCGCTAGCATTCACAACATGGATCGCCCGAGATCGGGCGCAGGTTCAAGGAGACTCCACGAATGACACGTTCGCTTCGCAGCCTTCTGATCGCGGGCCTCGCGGCCCTCGCCCTCACTGCACACGCCGTCGCTGACGAATACAACGACACCAAAGAACTTTTCCGCAACGCCGGACAGAGCGCCTCGTTCTTCGATCGCAGTTACGGGTACGCCATTTTTCCGACGATCGGCAAAGGCGGCTTGGGTCTAGGCGGTGCCAGCGGTCGAGGCCGAGTCTACGAACAAGGTCGTTATATCGGCGACGTCCAGCTCACTCAGCTGAGCATCGGGTTCCAGGCAGGCGGACAAGCGTATAGCCAGGTCATTTTCTTGCAAGACAAACGCGCGCTCGACGAATTCACGGGCGGCGAGTTCACCTTTGGAGCGGGCGTCAGTGCCGTCGCCATCACGGCTGCCGCAAGCGCGACTGCCGGTACGACGGGCAGCAGCGCCGGCGTGAGTGGAGGCAAACGAGACGCTACCACCACGGGCGAGTTCTATCGGGGCTTTGCCGTGTTTACCATCGCCAAGGGCGGTCTCATGTACGAGGCGGCCCTCGCCGGCCAAAAATATTCCTTCACGCCGGTTGGCGCGGAAGAAAAGAAAAAGAGCACTGAACGACGCACACCGCGTCGATGACGGCAAGCTGACGGCGCGCTGACCGCAAGCCTGAGCTGACCGCGAGCACACGGAGCAGACCGCGGACCGACCGCAGTTCTCGTCAATCTGAGGTCAGCGACGGTAGTCGAGTGGCGGGGCGCGATCCCCCACGGCGCTACGATATTTGAATTCGGCACCGCGGCGCTGTTCGAACTCCGCGCGTGCACGCGCGATGAGTTCGGGCTGACTGAATAAATCCGCGGCCGTGAGCGCGAGTATCTTGCTCGCGTTTTCCATACCCTTGAGACCGATCGTCATGCCACCCGCCGCGACGGCCTGCCACGAGTGTGAGGGCGTGCCCGGCACCCAAGTCGCGGTCCGAAATCCGATGGTCGGCACGACCCAACTGACATCGCCCACATCGGTCGATCCCATACCAAGACGTCGACCGATCGGCTGGATCTCACGCTCCGATCCGAGCGCGAGGTCGGTTTTGCCGAGGGTCGTGAACAGCTTTTCGGCGAACGCCTGCTCCGATGCGTCGTAAGTCACGCCACCCACCCGCCGCAGGTTGACGTCCACCGCGGTCGCCAGCACGTCGTTGGGCAGCAAGCTATACGCACCGTGAATCACTTCGTGCTTCACCGTCGTGCCCGTACCGAGCGCCGCAGCCTCCGACACCGCAACCAGTCGATCAAAGATTTCGGCCATCACCATCGGATTACGATGCCGGACGTAATAAAACACCTCGGCGAACTCGGGCACTACGTTGGGCGCATCGCCCCCACGCGTGACGATGTAGTGCAAGCGGGAATCCTCGGGAATGTGCTCACGCATCAGATTCGCCATGAAGTTCATCGCCTCGACGCCATCGAGTGCGGAGCGTCCGCGCTCGGGCGCGGCTGCCGCATGGGCAGCGATCCCGTTGAAACGGAACTTCGCGCTCTTGTTGGCGAGCGTCGGCTCGTTGGTCACGGCATTGCGATCGCCGGCGTGCCAGTGCAGCGCGATGTCGACGTCGCTGAACAAGCCTTCCCGAACCATGTAGGACTTGCCTGCGCCGCCCTCTTCCGCCGGCGTGCCATACACGCGGATCGTTCCGCTACGCCGATGGGTCGCCAGCCAATTTTTGATGGCGATCCCCGCAGATGTCGAACCGGCTCCGAAGAGGTGATGCCCGCATGCATGACCGGAAATGCGCCCTCTCAACGGTGAACGTTCCGGCGTCGCGGCTTGCGATACGCCGGGCAAGGCATCCATCTCCGCGAGGATGGCGATGACGGGCTTGCCGCTGCCGTACTCTGCGACGAAGGCCGTCGGCATGCCCGCAACGCCTGCCTTCACGGAAAATCCGGCATCGCGCAACTCCTTTTGGAGACGCGCGCTGCTCTGCTCTTCCTGGTAGCCGACCTCGGCCCAGTTCCAGAGTTGCAGGGCCACGGCGCGATCGTTCGCGCGACGCGCCTCGACGAGCTTCAGCAGCGACTCGTCTGCCTTCGCCACCACAGGAGCGACAACCAAAGAAAACAGCGCGATCAACGCACCGAGGTGCGCTGAACATCGGGAAGGTCGAGTCATTGGGGGAACTCCGATCGAACGATTACCAGCGGAGACCGAGGCTGCGATAACCCTTGGCGAGCACCCAAGGCGGCCCGATCATCAAATAAACGAGGTCGGTGAAAAAACTCGGTCGTCGTCCCTCGATGTGGTGACCGACGAACTGACCGATCCAAGCGACGATGAAGACCACGGCACCGATCGCGAGAAGGGCCGTCGGACCCATCGACTCGAGGATGAGCGAGTTGATCCAAAGACCGACGACCGTGAGCAAGGTGATGCCCATGCCGAGGGGCAAGGATAGCCAGAGCCAGAACATCACCGACAGCGCCGCCAGCAAGCCCGCCACCACACCGAAGGGCGGAAGAGCCGGAGCGAACATCTCCGGCGTCGGCACCACGTAGAGAACAGCCATCAGCGACCAGACGATCGCGGGTACGCAGAACACGTGCAAGCGCTGATTGAGCGGATGTTGGTGATCTTGCGAGTAGGCCGTGAACCATCGATCCACGGGTCGCACGGTCGAAGATATCTCCTGAGTGCTCATATCTTGGATGCTCCTGAGGGCTGCTCCCGAACGTCAGCTTACCTCAAGGGCCTTGCGATAGCCGCGCTCGAGTTGCGCGATTCGATCTTCGAGACGCCCGGTGTACCCGGCCGACAGGCGTACCCAGCCCGGACTGATTCCGGCAGCCCTCAGCGCGCCCTCGTCGAGCTCACTCGAGGTGCTCGAGGCACTCGCGCTCATGAGCGTGTCGCTGAAACCGAGACTCACGGCCATGTAACCGAAATCTTCCGTGTTCTGCAGGTGCTCCATGAAACGACTCGCCCGCGCGGCGCTACCAAAATCGACGCTCAGCAGACCGCCTGCACCGTAGCCAGGATTCGCCAGTTTTTCGAAGAGCGCGTGATCGGGATGAGACTTCAGCCCCGGGTAGACGACCTTCGCGCCGAGCGCCTCCAAGCGCTGCGCATAAGCCAAGGCTCGCTCGGCGTGCGCCCTCATGCGCAGTCCGAGATTCGGCAGTCGCGTCGCCACTTCGTAGGCAGCTCGCGGATCCATCGCCGGCCCGAGCAGCATCAAGCTCCCGGTGTGCAGGTCGTACATGCCGTCAATGAAATCGCCATCGGCACACACGCACCCGGCGACGATGTCCGAGGCCCCGTTGATGAATTTGGTCAGGCTGTGGATGACGACGTCGGCCCCGTGCAAGGCTGGAGTGACCGTCAGGGGCGAGAAGGTGTTGTCGACGATCAACCTTGCCCCGTGTTCATGGGCGATCGCGGCCAGCGCGGGTAAATCCGCAACTCGCAAGGTGGGATTCGAGACCGTCTCGCAGTAGAGTACCCGAGTCTCTTTTTTGAACGCTGCTCGGACCGCATCGAGGTCCGATAGATCGACGAAGCTCGTCTGGATGTTCGCCTTGCGCGGCAGAAAATCGTGTAGCAACGCCCAAGTTCCACCGTAGAG
Source organism: Steroidobacteraceae bacterium (assembly GCA_044344725.1). Taxonomy (GTDB): domain Bacteria; phylum Pseudomonadota; class Gammaproteobacteria; order Steroidobacterales; family Steroidobacteraceae; genus UBA964. Next base: position 7,541 of record JBIJCL010000003.1, read on the forward strand.
CGCCTGACCGGCCACGACATGATCCCCTGCATCGCAGGCATGCAGCAGCGCCCCGGAAATCGCCGCCATGCCGCTCGCCGTGCAATAGGCGTGGGGCGTGGCCTCGAGGGCGGCGAGATGTCGCGCCAACACCATCACCGTCGGATTGAAATGCCGTCCGTACAGAAAGCATCCACCCTTGGGGCCTTCACGTCCTTCGAAAAGCGCCGGCATTTTGCCGGCCTCCATGACGGTGAAGGTCGCGCTCGTCTCGATGGAGAGATTCACTCCGCCGTGCTCGCCGAACTCGTGCCGCGAGCGTGCCACTCGGGCCATCGGATCCGCGACGAAGGTCTGACCGGAAAGATCTTTCATGAATCACCCCTCAAAGATTACTGAATCAACCGTGACTGACCGTGTCATCGAGCGGCTCGAGCCGCGATGCATCGGTGCCCACAGGCGCAGACCCCGTCGGCCTCTCAATGTAACGTCGCATCTTCCCCCGCTCGCCCTCGATGAGTTGCGACAGTCGGTGTCGGATCTCTTGGTCTGCGAGCGTCGGACGAGTTTGACGACGCAGGTAATCGATCCAGGTCGGGCTTTCGAATCGCTCGATCCAAATCGTGGGATCGTCGAGATCCTGACACACCGACCAGCGTCTCGCACCGTCACGTCGGCGAATCCGCCCCAATTCATTGATGACGCCGACGAACTCGACGGCGTTTGCCACAGGAACCTGATACTCGAGCGTAACGACGATGGGCCCCGCCGACTCGTGAGGCGTCACCCGCGGCGGCTCGAACGAGGCGGCCACATGCGGGTCGAGTGACCCCGATCGCGCCACCTCGACCGGAAGCCAGCGTGCGACCGCGAGCGTGATCAACACCGAGACACCCGCGATCGCCAGCGAAGTGCGCAAGCCGATCTCGGAGGCGAGCAGCCCCCAGAACCAGGCACCCACGGCCATGCCCGCAAAGGCGAAGGTTTGATAGGTCGCGAGCGTCCGTCCCGTCACCCAGCGTGGCGAGGACAACTGCACGGCGATGTTGAACGTCGCAAGAGTCAAGGTCCAAACGAATCCCGCCACCACATGCGCCAGCAAAGTAGTCGCCGCCCAAGGGCTCTGCGAGATACCGAGCATCGCGATCGTCGCCACGACGCATAACCCACGTAACAGCGAATCAGTCGAAAATCGAGCGCGGAAGGCGGCGCTCGAAAGCGCGCCCAACATAGCACCGACACCGAATCCACCGAGCAACACACCATAGGTCGGCGCGCCGCCGCCGAGCAGATCGCGAGCGACGACGGGCATCAACGCAGGCACCGCCGTGATCGGTACGGTGAAGAGCACCGCGCGAACCATGATCGCGATCAAGTTCGGCGATAGACGCACGTAACGGATTCCGGCGGAGATCGCCGTGCCGAGCGGTTCGGGTGGCAGCGAGCGCTCGGGTCTCGGCAATTTCCAGCGCTTCAGAACAAAGATCAGACCGATGTAGGACACTGCATTGATCATGAAAGCAGCCACGGCTCCGGCGGCTGCGACGATCACGCCACCGATCGCGGGACCGATGCTGCGCGCCAGATTGAACCCCATGGCGTTGGCCATGACGGCGGCAGGGATCACCTCGCGCGGCACCTGCTCTGCGATGCTCGCCTGCCATGCCGGGGCGAAGGCTGCAGCACCGCAGCCGATCAAAAAGGTCAGCCAGAGCAACGACGCCGGCGTGATCATGTCGAAAAAAGCGAGCCCCGCGAGGGCGACCGATGCCGACAGCGCCAAGAGCTGCGAAACGAGCATGATCCAACGCCGATCGTAGTTATCGGCGAGTGCGCCTGCGATGAGGGACAAGAAAAAGAAAGGCAAGGCGCCGACGGCCTGCACGAGCGCCACCTGATCGGGCGCCGGGGCGATGAGCGCCATCTGCCACGAGGCACCCACCGTCTGGATGAGACCGCCGAACGACGAGGCGAGCGAAGCCCACCAAAGTGTCGCGAAAATGCGATATCGGAATGGCGCGAGGGTCGATACGCGCCAGAGCTGGAACCGGGACTTCGATGACTCGATCATTATTGGATTCGGCGTTGCGCAGCGAAGTGTACAGCCTGACAGGTATCATATTCACATGACTGTCACCCTCGACTCTGTTCGCGAGGCCGCCGCACTCTTGAAAGGTCGCCTCGTCCGCACGCCCTGCCGACACTCCTTGACGTTGTCGGCCATCACGGGCGCCGAGATCTACCTCAAGTTCGAGAATCAGCAGTTCACTGCAGCTTTCAAGGAACGAGGCGCTCTGATTCGTCTTCTGAAGCTCGACGCCGATCAACGTCGACGTGGTGTCGTTGCGATGTCGGCAGGAAACCATGCCCAAGGTGTCGCCCATCACGCGACGAAGATGGGCATTCCGGCGACCATCGTCATGCCATCCAACACGCCATTCAACAAGGTTCAGCAAACCCAGCTGCTCGGCGCCAAGGTCGTGCTGCACGGCGACCAGTTGGCCGAAGCCGAAGCCTACGCACACGAACTCGCCGCTCGAGAGAATCTCGTCTTCGTCCACCCTGACGACGATGAAGACGTCATCGCCGGTCAGGGGACGATCGCGCTCGAGATGCTCGAGGAGCATCCCGAGATCGAAATTCTTTGTGTGCCGATCGGTGGCGGCGGATTGATGTCGGGAATGGCCGTTGCCGCCAGAGGCCTCAAGCCCGAGATCGAACTCGTCGGCGTACAGGCGGCGGCATTTCCGGGCATGGTCAATGCCGTCAAAGGCGAGCAGCGCGAATTCGGTTCGCAGACGATCGCCGAAGGCATCGCAGTCAAAAATGTGGGCAAGATCACCCGTGAAATCATCGCCGAGCTCGTCGAGGAGATTCTGCTCGTCGATGAAGCCGATATCGAACGAGCCATCAGTCTGCTCATCTCCATCGAAAAAACCGTCGCCGAGGGCGCGGGCGCAGCAGGCCTTGCCGCCGTGCTCGCACATCCGGATCGATTCAAGGGCCGAAAGGTCGGGCTCGTTCTATGCGGTGGCAATATCGATACGCGCCTGCTCGGCATCGTGTTGCAGCGACAGCTCGTGCGCGAACATCGGCTCGTAACCCTTCGCTTCGAGAGTGCCGACCAACCCGGCACCCTCGCCCGCATCGCCTCGATCATCGGCGACGCCGGCGGAAACATCATCGACGTCACGCATCACCGATTGTTTCTCGACGTCCCCGCAAAAGCCGCGGATCTCGACTTCACCATCGAGACGCGGGATGCCAAACATACCGAAACTTTGATCGCCGCTTTGCGCAAGTCGGGACTTTCGCCGAGAATGCTCTCCTCGAGCGGCGGCTGATCGCAGCTTGTCGCTGTAGCGCTCAGCGTGGACACGCCTGCGGAGGCAGGCCCGTGATCGCGGTAACGTCCGCATTCAGCGGCAAGGTTCGAAGTTCGAGATGCTGTATGCCCGGACGCGCCGTCGGCGCCAGTGTCACCGAAACCTGAACGATTCCTCGCTCGCACTCGAGCAGCCAATCGCCGCGCAGCGAATTCTCACTGTAGAGATAACCCGGTCGCTCGCGACAAGCGCCCACCTGATCGCGCAAGGCCGCAAATTCGGCGCGTCGCCGATCCTTTGAGCGATCGAGAAACAGATTCATGGCGGCGAGTCGATCGATGAGGCCCTCGTCCCAACCTCGCAACAACGCGGTGATCCCGTCTCGCGCTTCGACCAGTGCCGGCGCAGGTTGCACCTGACGCGGCGCGAGCGCACCGGTGCGACGCAGGCTCATCAGTGCCTCGTCGAACACGGCGCCCCAACCCGTGTAGGTTCGATTGCCGAATGCGATGAGCCCGATACCGTACTCGGGCAGCCAGCGCATCTGGGAACCGAAGCCCGGCAATCCGCCGCTGTGCGCGACCACATGCGCAAAGTCGCAAGTCTGGGAGATACGTAGTCCGTAACCGTAACCTCCCGAGGTCAGTTGGAGCGTGCCCGTGGCGTCGCGGGTCACGGTGGTCGGGCGTGCCCGAGAGAGCTGCTGCATCTCGCGCAGCGATGCTCGCAACAAGGGCGCTCGCGTCGACTCGTCGCGCGCCGGCCAGGCATCGAGGAAGACACCGACATAGCGCGATAGGTCTTCGAGCGAGGTAAGCATCCCGCCCATCGGACCGAACGCTCCATCGGCAAGTTGCGGCTCGAGCTTCCAGAGATCGTCCTCGCGCCGGTAGCCGAGCGCCAATTGATCGGCGGGAACCTCGGACGGCTCGAGCGTCGTCGAGCGCATGCCGAGCGGATCGAGTATCCGTTTGCGGACATACTCGCGATAACCCATGCCGGACACTCTGGCGACCACTCGCCCGAGGATCGCGTATCCGTAGTTCGAATACTCGTAGGCGACGCCGGGCGAATTCGAGAACGCAATGCCCTCACGCAGCAATTCATTGAAGCGCGTTTCCGAAATCGCCAACTGCTGATCGCCCCAAGGGTTGTCCTCGGGAAACCCGGCCGACATCGTGAGCAGATGTCGTAGCGTGATACGCGGAGCATCCTTCGTCGGATAGACGAGCGATCGCAACTCGGGCAGGTGTTTCTCGACGGGATCATCGAGCGAAAGCTTCCCGGCATCGCGCAACTGCAGGATCGCCATCGCCGTAAAACTTTTGGTCATCGAGGCGATTCGAAACACCGTATCCGGCCTCACCGGAGACTGCGCGGCTACATCGCGCAGACCATCGACTCCGACATGCACAAGGGTGCCGTCGATCACGATACCCCAGGCAGCACCCGGCACTTTTTCGCGTGCGAGAAAAGCACGAACCCGCGCGTCGATTTCCGGAAAGGCCGTCGCGAGTCTTTCGCGACGATCCGGGTCTGTGAAGTTCGGCGGCGGCGCAACCCACGAGGGTGAAGTCGCAGGCGTTGCCGAGATCGCGACTGCGCTGCACCACGCCAACGACATGATCCAAATTCCGAAAGTCGAGTTACGATAGTTCACCGGTCTGATCCTCATCGATGACGAGCGACATGCCCCGCTTCAACGACGCCAAGCATGATCAGCCACGCCCGCCTCGGCAAGCCATGAGGACGTCGATGGCCATCGCCCTGAGCTTCGCCATCTTTTTTGGGTCGGTGCTCTCGCTGAAGGCCTTTGCGCGCGATCCGCAGATGGCGGAGGTTCTGGTCACGGCGCCGGAGCCTCGTTATGTCGCGCCGACCCTGCGCGATCGAATCGGGCGAATCTGGGCACCCGTCTACATCGACGGACAAGGGCCGCTGCGTCTCGTCCTCGACACGGGCGCCACCACTTCGGCACTGACCCACGAGGCCGCGAATCTGCTCGCCTTGTCTCCCGACCGCTCGCGTAAAGTCATCCTGCGCGGCACGACGGGCGCCGCGCCGGCGACCGTCGTGAGGGCAAAACGAATCGAGATCGGCGATTTCCTCGCCGAAAATCAACGGCTCGTCCTGGTCGACGATGCCTTCGGCGGTGCGGACGGTGTGCTGGCGACCGGTGCCCTCGCCGAGCGGCGCATCGTCGCCGAGTTTCGCAAGGATCGTATCGAGATCACCCGATCGCGCGGTCAGCCCGCCCCGCCGGGCTTCTCAACCATCCCCGTTCAGTTCGCACCGAAGCGCGTGCCTTGGGTCGAGGCTTGGGTCGGTCCAGTGAAGGTCAAGGCCGTGATCGATACGGGTGCGCAGCAGACGCTCGGAAACGTGGCGCTGCGTGTGGCGCTCATCGAAGCGCGACGCCGGGGTGTCGAGGGATATCCCGAAGAGGTGATCGGCGTAACGGGCGATGTGCAGGATGGCATCAGCCTTCGCGTGCCGACCATTCGTCTCGGCGGTGTGCGAGTCAATCACGCCAGGATCAATTTCCTTGACCTGCACATCTTCGAACACTGGCGGCTCAACGACGAGCCCGCCATGCTCATCGGCATGGATGTGATCGGCGTTCTCGACACGTTCATCCTCGACTACCGTCGTCGCGAACTGCAGATTCAAACTCGAGGCTGAGCAGCACCGTCCAGTTTCGCGAGCGCGGCGCGCGACGCCTGCTCCAAAAGATCGAGCACCAGCTCGAACGCAACGCGATCCTCATAGTAAGGATCCGGCACGTCGAGTCGGTCGGGATGCGATGCAAATTCGAGGAATCGAACCGCCCGAGAAGTTCTTGCGACGGGGGCCATCTCGATCAGCCTCGCGTGGTTGTCTGCATCCATGGCGAACAACAGATCGAATCGATCGAAATCTTCGCGGCTCACTTTGCGAGCTCGCAGCGGTGTCAGGTCGTACCCTCGCCGTCTCGCCGCATCGATCGAGCGCGGATCGGGCGGTTCGCCGACGTGATACGCATGAGTACCGGCCGAGTCCACCTCGAGTTTGAGTTGCGGAAACTCGCGGTTCGCAATGTCTCGAAACACGACCTCTGCCGTCGGTGAGCGACAGATGTTCCCAATGCAAACGAACAGGATTCGCCTCGTCACAAGCCTTTCTCGAGGGCCATCCATTCGGCGGCGCCCATCGCGTCGAGTTGCTGCCACAAGTCGCTCACGTGCTCCTGCCAAAAGCGCGGACTCGAGAACCAGGGGAAGGCGCGCGGAAATGCCGGGTCTTCCCAGCGCGCCGCGATCCACGCCGAGTGATGCACCATACGCAAGGCGCGCAGCGGCTCGACAAGCGCGAGCTCTGCCGAATCGATATGGTGGAACTCACGATAGCCCGTCACGAGTTCCTTCCACTGTCCGCGACGCTCGTCGAGCGAACCCGAGAGAAACATCCACAAATCCTGCATGCGCGGACCACTCATGCAGTCGTCGAGATCGACGAAGACAGGACCCCGATCGTTCCAGAGCACGTTGCCAAGATGACAATCGCCATGTATCCGGATCGTCCCGACCGGACCGTACTCCGAAAATGCGTCGTCCACCCGCTCGAGCAATTGTTCGGAGACGTCCGCGTATTTTTCGATTAGCCCCTCATCGAGCGAGCCCTCGTCGATCATCCGCGACAGGAATACGGAATCGAGCAACGCCTCGCGCGCTTGCCAGCCCAGCCGCTCGATCGTCAACGCCGGCCGATAATCAAAAGGTCGAGTTGCACCGATCGCGTGCATCCTTCCGAGCGTTCGTCCGATGAGATCTGCGGAACCGCGCGCGTCGATTTCGGCGGCTCGCGCCGCAATACGCGGGAATACCGCAAACCGCAGACCGAGGTGTCGATGCAGCGTGCCGTCATCGAACATCATCGGTGCTGCGACAGGCAAGTCACCGGCAACGAGCTCCGCAGCGAATTCGTGTTCTTCGAGTATCTGCGCATCACTCCAGCGCATGGGCCGATAGAACTTGAGCACCAGCGTGCCGTGCGAAGTCGAACCGACCTGATAAACGCGGTTCTCATAGGAGTTGAGCGCGAACAGTCGGGCGTCGCATTCGATACCGAGCGATTCGGCGGCCGCAAGCACGGCATCCGGCGTCAGATCTTCGAAGGGCCGGCTATCGGCGGTCACTCAGGCCGCCGCATCTTTGAGGAGATCGGCGGCGCGCTCGGCGATCATGATGGTCGGGGCATTCGTATTACCCCCGATGAGCCGCGGCATCACAGAAGCATCGATCACGCGTAGACCTCGGACACCCCGCACACGCAAAGCGGGATCGACCACTGACCGCTCATCGTCGCCCATGCGACAAGTGCCCACCGGGTGGTAAATGGACTCGGCTTTCTCGCGAATTGCTTGGGCGATTTGCGCATCGCTCTGAACTTGGGCACCGGGGAAAATCTCCTCGCCCCTCACATCATCGAATGCCCGCGATGCCAGAAGATCACGCGACACCTTCACGCCCTCGATGAGACGCTCGAGATCACCCTCGGCACTCAGATAATTGGCATGGATCCGCGGCGCATCACGCATCGCGCCCGACCGCAGACCGATATGACCGCGACTCCCGGGGCGTAAAAAGCACGCGTGCAGCGTGTAGCCATGCCCGGGCAGTCGATGACGACCGTGATCGTCGAGTTGAGCAGGCACGAAATGGAACTGGATGTCCGCTCTCGAGTCCGTCGCCAACCGGGAGCGGAAAAATCCTCCGACCTCGGCGATGTTCGATGCGCCGGGACCCGAGCGCGTCAAAAAATAGCGTACGCCCACGAGCCCCTCTTCGAGCAGGTTCATGTCGTAGCTGATGGATTGCCTGCTTTTGTACAACGTGCAGTAATCGAGATGATCCTGCAGGTTACGACCGACTTCCGGGTGCGACACCACTACCGTGACGCCCACCGACTCGAGCTCATTGGCAGGACCGATGCCCGAGCACATGAGCAGCTGAGGCGAGTTGATCGCCCCGCCGCAGAGCAGGACCTCGCGACGAGCCCTCACTCGGTCGAGTCGAGAACGCCGCGAAAACTCGACGCCTACGGCACGATCACCCTCCAATACGATCCGTTCGGCGGATGCGCCGGTAAGCACTGCGAGATTCGGTCGCGTCATCGCAGGTCGAAGATAGGCGACTGCCGTACTGCAACGTCTCGCCTCCCTCAAGGTCGCCTGATAGGGACCGAAACCCTCTTGCGAGGCGCCGTTGAAATCGTCATTCAAAGAATAATTGCGCTCGCGAGCGGCCTTCAGAAAACGATCGCAGAGTGTATTGCGGTGGCGCAGATCCTCGACGTGCAGAGGGCCGCCGGTCCCGTGAAAGTCGGGATCACCCCCCGGTCGGTGCTCCGCTTTCTTGAAGTACGGCAGCACCGCATCGTAGTTCCAGCCCTTCGCACCGACCGCAGCCCACTCGTCGTAGTCCGCGGCATCGCCGCGCACATAACACATGGCGTTGATCGAACTGCTTCCACCGAGCACTCGACCGCGCGGCCAATAAAGGCGCCGACCGAGCAACTGACGCTCGGGTTCGGTGTCGTAACTCCAATTGATCTGCCGATTGCTGACGAGGCGTGCGAGCCCTGCAGGCATATGGATGAGTGGATGCCAATCACGTCCGCCCGCCTCGAGGAGCAGCACCGATACCTGCGGGTCTTCCGTCAACCGATTCGCCAGCACGCAGCCGGCAGACCCTGCTCCGACGATGATGTAGTCGTATTCGGAACTCATGCGAGCGCAGTGTAACCGGAGCTCAGGGCTCGAGGTTCGGAGCGCGGCGGATGATCGAGTCGTCCCCCTCTTGTTCGAGGAGGCGGAAACGGATTGCGACACCCGGAGGAATTTGCCCCGCGAGGTCGAGATGATGCTCCGCCACCACCGCGATGACCGGATAGCCCCCCGTCACGGGATGATCGCCGAGCAGTAGCACCGGCTGACCGTCATGCGGAACCTGGATGGCACCGCTCACCATGCCCTCGCTTGGAAGTTCCCGCTCAAACCGTCGCGTCAGCGTTTTTTCACCTTGAAGCCGGAGGCCCACTCGATTCGATTGCGGTGTCACACGCCAAGGCTGATTGCACAGCCGTTGGAATGCGTCTTCGGTGAACCAGTCGGCGCGAGGCCCCTCGAGGATATCGAGTACGACCTCATCACCCGACGCCGGGAGTGCCGGCACCGAAATTTCGTCGATCTTGCGATGGACCTTCGTCGACGACTCGCGACCGACCGCGAGGATCGCGCCCTTCACGATGGGTTCCGGCCCGAGCCCCGCGAGCACGTCCCTCGATGCACTACCAAGCATTTTCGCGACGGCGAGGCCGCCACGCACCGCAAGATAGGTACGCACGCCCAGCGCGGGATAGCCGAGTTTCACGCGATCATCCGACTTGAGGCTGATCGCCTCATTCATCGCCGCATTAACGATTTCACCTGAGGCGCGGGTTATCGTGATCTGTGCTGGAGCGCCCGCAAAAGCGATCACGGTGTCGTCTGAGCATTTGAAGGCGAAGTGACCGAATGCGATTTCGAGCGCGGCAAGATCCGGCAGATTTCCCGCCACCGCATTCGCCCGCTTGAAGGACTCACGATCGAGCGCACCCGAGGCGGTGACGCCGATCGCAGCGTGACCGGGTCGACCGAGATCTTGCATGAGCGCGGGTAGCGCGCTGGCAATCACTTCGAGGTGAGGACGACCCACGTCTTTTTCTTTGGCTGATGGGTCTCCGGTCCGATCGGACGGCACCGATGCGGAAGTCGGGAGAGCACTCGCGCCGATATCGATAAACCTCACCCGCGTACCCGGACTCAGGATCGCGGGCGACGCGCACGCCGGATCCCACATGGGCATCGACGTGGTACCGATGAGTTGCCAGCCACCCGGACTCGCCTGCGGATACACGCCGCAGTAGACACCTGCGATCGCGACCGAGCCTGCCGGAACCCGAGTCCGTGGCGTCGACCTTCGCGGGACCCGCAGCACCGGGTCACCACCCACGAGATAACCAAACCCCGGCGAGAATCCGCAGAAGGCGACCGTGAATTCGCTCTCTCGGTGTCGCCGAATCACCTCTTCGATGCTGAGCCCGCAGAGTCGCGCGACCTCGGCGAGGTCCTCGCCGTCGTAGCGCATCGGGATCTCCACCAGCGCTGATTGAATTCGCCTCGCGGCGGAGAGGTCGCGCTGCGAAAGCGCTTCGATGAGCGTCTGCCGAGTCCAACGCGCCGGGTCGAATCGCAGCAGCAGTGTCTGTGCAGCCGGGATCACTTCACGAACACCTTCGAGTGGCGCACTCGCAAGGCTCGCGTGCAGCGCAAGCACGTCATCGAGACCTGCAAGCTCGACGAGGACCGACGAACGATTGACCGACAAAACGCGCATCATCAGGCGCAACGCCGCATCGTCAGGCGCTCGGCGACGCGTCGCGCGGCATCAGAAAAGACGATATGCCGACGCCCTCGGCCTCGAGGCGGCGTCGGACCTCGCGCGCAATGGCGACGGCGTCCGGGCTATCGCCGTGAACGCAGAACGACTGGGCCTCGACGTGGATGACACTGCCATCATTGGCCTCGATCGTTCCATGCAAGGCGAGTCGCGCCATGCGCTCGGCAATGAGTGACGGATCGTGCAATACAGCGCCCGGCTCACGTCTCGGCACGAGTCGCCCTTCTTTGGTGTACGCACGATCGGCGTAGGCCTCGGCGACCGCGTGCAGCCCCGCCGCGCGCGCTTGCGTGAGGATCGGCGCATTGGCGAGGCCGACCAGGACGAGCGACGGATCGATCGACTTGATCGCCTCGATCACTGCAGCACCCTGCACGGGATCGACTGCGATGCGGTTGTAGAGTGCGCCGTGCGGTTTCACGTAACTCACCGTGGCGCCCACCGTCGTCGCAAGCCCCTTCAACGCGCCGATCTGATACACCACATCCGCAATCAGGTCGGCGGATGCGATATCCATGTCGCGCCGACCGAAGCCGACGAGATCGGGATACGACACATGCGCACCAATGGCGACGCCACGTTGAGCCGCCGCTTCAAGCGTGCGAAGGATTCCCGCCGGGTCACCCGCATGAAAACCGCAAGCGACGTTGGCACTGGAGACCACGTCGAGCATCGCCGCATCGTTACCCATGTGCCATGCGCCATAGCTCTCGCCGAGGTCGCTATTGAGATCGATCGTTTTCATTATTTGATTTCCAAGATTACGGCTCGAGCAGCGCGAAGATCGGGCCGATCGACTTGTACCCCATGTACCACGTGAGCAGGCAGACGAGCACGCCAAGACCGAGCAGCCCTCGCGGATATCGATGTCCGCTCATCAAGTCGGCACGTGCCCATGCGGCATACAGAAAGATCGACAGTCCGATGGGAAGGATCAGCCCATTCAGTCCGCCGACGAAGACCAGCATTTTCGCGGGGGGCGTATTGATGACGAGATAGAGCGCGAGCGACAACCCGATGAAACCGACGGTGATGAGGTTGCGGGCACCCTCGCTCAGGTCCTTTTTGAAAACCGTGAGGAACGAAACAGAGGTATACGCCGCGCCGATCACGCTCGTGATGGCGGCTGTCCAAAGAATTGCCCCGAATATCCGTAAACCCGTTTCACCGGCCGCAGCCTCGAAGGCTTGCGCGGCGGGATTGGCGCCGCCACCCGAAAGATTGATCGCCGTGCCAGCGGATACCACCCCGAGCACCGCCAGAAACAACACGAAACGCATGACGCCCGTCACGGCGATCCCCGTCAGCGCCGCACGAGTGACGGCCTCGATGTTCTCGGGCCCGGTCATTCCTTTGTCGAGCAATCGGTGCGCGCCGGCATAGGTGATATAGCCGCCGACGGTGCCACCGACGATGGTGGTGATGGTGGCGAAATCGATCTGATCGGGAAACACGGTTTGCCGAAGGGCCTCGCCGATGGGCGGCGAAGACATGACGGACACATAGATCGTCAGCGCGATCATTGCGACGCCCGCGACGATGATCACCCGATCAAAGGCCATTCCCGCACGATGAGAGAGAAAGATGCCGATGGCGAGTAGCGCGCTCAACGCCCCACCCCATTTGGCGTCGAGCCCGACGAGCGCATTCAGGCCGAGACCCGTACCGCCGATATTGCCGATGTTGAAAAACAATCCGCCGATCACGACGAGCGCTGTGAGCACATAGCCGGCGCCCGGGATCGCGGCGTTGGCGAGCTCCGATGCTCGCATCCGCGACAGCGTCACGATGCGCCAGATGTTCACCTGCACGACGAAGTCGATGAGGATCGACACGAGGATGGCGAAGGCG
>JBIJCL010000181.1:0-4549 GCA_044344725.1 Steroidobacteraceae bacterium
TGCGGCGCCCGAAATCTTTATGACGATATCGACTTTCCGTCGCCGGTCGTCGAGTTCGAGGACATCAAAAAGCGCAATCCGGATGTGATCCTGATGTCGGCGCCGCCGATCACCGCCCGAGACTGGCGCGAACGTTGGGCGCGCTTTCCTTCGGTGAAGGCGGTCGCCACCAAGCAAGTACTCACCTTCTCCGACGCTCGCCTCACCCGTATGGGGCCGAGCGCCATCGACTCGGTACCGGGGCTGTGCCAGCAGCTCGATAGAGTTCCTCGATGACCCAACTGAACCGCGGTCTTGGCCTGTCGGCGGGCATCGCCATCAACGTGGCGAACGTCATCGGAACCGGGGTGTTTCTCAAAACTCGCGTCATGACCTGCAATGTCGACGATCCGTTGATCGTCATGGCAGTTTGGGCCGCGGCGGGCATTTTGTCTTTGCTGGGTGCGTTCTGTTACGCAGAACTCGCCTCGATGATGCCCGCTGCAGGGGGCGACTACGTTTTCCTCCGCAAGGCTTACGGTCGTTTGACAAGTTTTCTCTACGGTTGGACGGTCTTCGCGATCATGAAGACGGGTTCCCAGGCCGCACTTGCCGTCGGATTCGCCATATTTTTGAATACGGCTCTCGGTGGAGCACTCGACTCCACCTGGCTCACGCTGCCTCTCGGGGGCGGCATCGACGTGCCAGGCATCACGATTTTCGCTCTCGGCGCCTTGTGGGTCGTCACGTTCTTCAATTGCGCGTCAGTGACGGCGACGGGTGGTGCTGCGACCTTACTCACCATCCTCAAAGTATTGACCGTCGTCGGCGTCGGTGTAGGCGCCTTCGCGTTCGGTAGCGGCGACTTCGGTAATTTCTCGGGTTCCGCGACCGGCGGTACTTGCGAGGGCGTCGAAGCCAGCGCGATGGGCGGTATCGCCGGCATCGGTGCAGCGATGCTCGGAGCGCTGTGGGCCTACGATGGTTGGAACAACGTCGCGCCGCTTTGCGGCGAGGTGAAAGATCCGCAACGCAATCTGCCGCGCATGTTCATCTGGGGCACGCTGCTGGTGATCGTCCTCTACGTCGGTGTGAACGCGGCCTATTTCTATGTGCTGTCGCCCTCCGAAGTAGCCAGCGTGTCGGCGACATCGTCTGTTGCCACCGAGGTGCTTGCGTCGTTCGCGGGCCCCTTTGCGGTGACATTCATGGCTGCGGCACTCATGCTCTCATCGCTCGGCTCTCTGCATTCATCGATCCTCGCGAATTCTCGGGTGCCCTACGCCATGGCGGCCGACGGCATGTTCTTCAAGCCGCTTGCCAAGCTGTCGCCGCGTACCCGTGTGCCGGTGAACGCGGTACTCGCCCAAGCGGGATGGGCGAGCGTGCTCGCGATATCCGGAACCTTCGATACGCTGACCGATTCGGTCGTATTCGCATCCTGTCTGTTTTATGCGCTGAGCGCCGCGGCGGTCATCATCTTCAGGATGCGTGAGCCCGATCTACCGAGACCCTTCAGAACCTGGGGCTATCCCTTTACGCCGGTGATTTTCGTGCTGGTTTCGGTAGCGCTCCTCGCGAGTGCGCTGTACGCCACACCGAAGCAGGCGCTGCTCGGCGTGGGTGTCATCGCGCTCGGCGTGCCGTTCTACTTTTATTGGTCGCGGCAGGTCGATGCGCGCGCCGCACACGATTAAGCGTTAGTCGCGGAAATTGTCGAAAGACAGCGGGCGATCGAATTTTTCTTTGCGAAGCAAGGCGATCGCTGCTTGCAGGTCGTCGCGTTGCTTTCCGGTGATCCGGACTTTGTCGCCGTGGATGCCGGCCTGCACCTTGAGCTTCGAGTCCTTGATCAGCTTGACGATCTTCTTGCCACAGTCCTGATCGATGCCATGACGCAGCACGACGTCTTGGCGTGCTTCGGCAAGGTTGGTCTGCGCGTCTTTGACATCGAGGCACCCGATGTCGATGCCTCGTTTGGTGAGTTTGAGTTTCAGGATGTCCAGCATCTGCTTCAGATGAAACTCGACTTCGCCACGCACCTCGACGGTGAAGTCCTTTTCGCGCAATACGAACTTGCAGGCCGTGCCCTTGAAGTCGAAGCGCTGCGACAGCTCACGATTGGCTTGATCCACGGCGTTGGTGAGCTCGTGGGCATCGATTTCGGAGACGGCGTCGAAAGAGGGCATGGCAGGGTTCCGTCAGATTTTGGGTAAGGGCAGGGGCGGTGGAGGCGTTTCGGCCAAGAGCGAGTCGAGGGTCTTCGTGAAGTCGGCCACCAGTTTTTCGTAGTGCTGTCCCGTCGCAGGCCCCGAGAAACCCGTATGGATCTTACGTACCTTGCCTTGCCGATCGACGAAGATCGTCGTCGGGAACGCAAATACGCCATTGAGCTGCGGCAGCTTGGAGGCTGCGTCGTCCTTGTCGGAGGTTCCGGCGATCAGCGTCGTGTACTCGATGCCGTAGCGACGACGGAAGCGATCGGTTGCCTCCGCCGCACGCTTGAAGTCGCCAAATTGCTCGAACATGAGAGAGATCACCTCGAATCCTTCGGCCCGTCGTTCGCGGTACAGGTCTGCGAGGAACGCGGCCTCGTCGTGACAGTTCGGGCACCAGCTGCCTGCGAGCGTCACGATGACGACCTTGCCGTGGAAGAATGGATCCTTGATCGAGATGAGGTGACCGGCGAGATCCGGAAAACGGAAGTCGAGACGATCGGCCTTGCCGACCAGTTTGGTTGCATTTTCCGCATCACCCAGCGAGGCGCTGTCGTCCCGGCGTGCGACGAAACTGTCTTCGAAAGCCGTTCCTGACCAGAACTTGCCGCGCATCGATCCGTCGGCTTGCAGCGTCCCTCGATAGAGAAAGACATGCCCGCCATCGAACTTAGAGAGGCGCAGTTCGCCGTCAATGAATTCACCATCGAGGAATCGATGATCTCCGGTGGGTGTCATGACGGTGCCGGTGACTACGGACCCTTGCTGCTCGAACTCACCGACCGCGGGCGACGTTTTATCACCCTCACCGAAGGTAAACGCCCAACGTCCTCCGATCGGCGTGACGGAGTTCTCGCCTGCTCGCGGCGCTGGGCTCGGCGCGGAGAAACGCCAGGCTTGGCCATGCGTCGCAACGAACGGGATGAGCTGCAGTTTGCCGCCCGCCTTGACCATGGTGAGCGTGCCTTGCAGTGCACCACCTTCCATCTTCGCCACGATCTTGTTTTCGAACCCGGGCATCAGCATCGTGACTTCGTCGTCTTGGACGGTTATTTCCGTCACGTCGACGCGACTCGGACCATTGATCAGCGTGACGACAGGTTTCCCATCTTTCGCGGCCACGGACATTCCAAAGGGTAGTTCGCCGCCCGGCACCTGAAGTACGGCGCGCCACGGACCGACACGCAGCCCTTCGACTTCGGGGGTGGTATCACGTGAGCAAGCATTGAGCGTCATGAGAGCGACCAAAGGCAGTACAAAGCGGGAAGAGAGGGAAAACTTCATACGCACATTATGTACGATAGGCGCATGGACGGCCTGTCCCCCGAATTCTGGCCCCTCGTCTTCGTCGGCTTTGCGGCGCAACTCATCGATGGGGCGCTCGGTATGGCCTATGGCATTTCGGCGAGCGCCTTCCTGACGACGATGGGACATCCGCCTGCTTTCGTGAGCGCCACCGTCCATGCGGCCGAGGTGGTCACGACCGGCGCTTCAGGTGTGTCGCACGCCTGGTTCAAAAATCTCGATCGAAAGATTTTCTTCAAGCTCGTTCTGCCGGGCATGGTCGGTGGAGCGGTCGGGGCGTGGTTGCTCGGCAATCTCGACGGCAATCTGCTCAAGCCCTTTGTCTGGATTTACCTGCTGCTGACTGGAATTTTGTTGTTGCGACGTGCGTGGTCGCGTAGTGAGCCCGGCCTCGCGCGTGCGCCGAGTCATGCGCTCGGCGGGGTGGCCGGCTTTCTGGATGCCATCGGTGGCGGCGGTTGGGGGACGGTGACCACACCCACGCTCATCGCCCGGGGGGTTCCGCCACGCTATGCGATCGGCACGGCCAATGCAGCCGAGTTCTTCGTCACCCTCACCATTTCCATCACCTTCCTGTTCACCTTCGACTGGGATCGATTCGATCTCGTCATCGCCTTGCTCGGCGGGGGCGTGATCGCGGCGCCCGTCGGGGCCTGGGTCGCCAAGCATGTTCCACCTCGCGCGGCGATGATCGCGATCGGACTGCTGATCATCGGCCTCTCGATCAACGGACTTATTTTGATCGCCCGTTGACGCGAATAGGGCTCACAGGGATACTCTCCGACGTCATGAATACCGAGCGCTCCAAAATCGACTCTCGCGTTTGCCGCGACGTTCGTCGTTTGGGTTGGTGGCGACTCTCTTAAAGGAGAGGGCGCCGGCGCCGCTGTTCGATCAAACCAGCAAGAGGTTCAAGCCAGCAAACCCATCTCCGGATACCCTCCGGGATGGGTTTTTTCGTTTATGAAACCACCATTCGACATTTCCGGTGATCTCGATACACCGGTCTCCGCTTTCCTGAAGCTGCATGCGTTCAGGCCGACCTTCCT